>DATJKD010000074.1:0-14460 GCA_035491795.1 Steroidobacteraceae bacterium
TAGGCGACCACCGGGGTCACGACAAAGCCCGAGATGACCAGGTGATCGTGCAGGTAGCCAACGCGACGGATCCGGTCGCTGGCCAGGCCGATCTCCTCCTGCGCTTCGCGCACGGCCGCCTCCCATGCCCCGGCATCGCCCGCCTCGATTCGCCCACCCGGGAAGCTCACCTGGCCCGGGTGATTCGTGAGCTGCGCCGAGCGCTGCGTGAACAAGACCGCCAGGCCTTCCGGCCGGTCGACCAGCGGAATCAGCACGGCAGCACGTGACCACGTTTTCGGGAGGTACTGCCGCAGCTGCTGCACGCTGCCGTGGGTCTGCGCGAGGCCGGCGATGAGCGCCGTATCGGGGCTGCCGCTGCCGGCCTCAGGGCGCAGCCGCCGCTCGATGCGGTCGCGCAGACTCAGGTTGGCTGGCGCCAGGCGCTGTGCCTGCTCAGTCACCCGAGCCGCCCTGGCGCACGCCGCCGCGCGTGAGGGCCGCGGGATCGAGGAGCTTTGCCAGTTGTTCCTCGGTGAGATTGGTCATCTCGGCCGCGACTTCACGGATCGGTCGGCCCTCGGCATAGGCCTTCTTGGCGATCGCGGCGCCTTTCTCGTAACCGATCACGGGATTGAGTGCGGTCACCAGCATCGGGTTGCGATCGAGCGTCGCCGCGATGTGGCGCGCATGGACCGTAAAGCCTGCGATTGCGCTGCGAGCAAGCGTGCGCGCGCCGTTGGCCAGCAGCTCGATGCTCTGCAGGAGGTTGTAGGCGATCACCGGCTGCATGACATTGAGCTGGAAGCTGCCCGACTGACCCGCAACGGCGATCGTGACATCGTTGCCGATCACCTGCGCTGCGACCATGGCGACCGCCTCCGGAACGACCGGGTTCACCTTGCCCGGCATGATGCTGCTGCCGGGCTGCAACGCGGGCAACGCGATCTCGCCCAGGCCGGCGAGCGGCCCGCTGTTCATCCAGCGCAGATCGTTGGTGATCTTCATGAGGCAAACGGCGAGCGTCCGCAACTGGCCGGAAAGCTCGACCGCGGTCTCCTGCGCGGCGAGCGCGGCAAAGAAATCCCGGCTCGGTCGCAGATCGAGCGACGTCTGCCGCGACAGCAGGGCGGCGACGCGGGCGCCGAAACCGGCGGGCGCGTTGATACCGCTGCCGATCGCGGTACCACCCTGGGCGAGCGCGTGCAGCCGCGGACGAGTGGAATTGAGGCGGGCGACGCAGTCCTCGACCTGCGTGCGCCAGGCGCCGAGCTCCTGCCCGAACGTGAGCGGCATCGCGTCCATCAGGTGCGTGCGGCCAGTCTTGACCGTATCGGCGATATCGGCGGACTTGCGACTGATCGTCCCGGACAGCTCCTTAAGGGCCGGCAGAAGCTGCTCGGCAATGGCGAGCGCCGCGGAGAGGTGCATCGCCGTCGGGAACACGTCGTTGCTGCTCTGGCTGCAGTTGACGTGGTCGTTCGGATGCACCGGGATCCCGTCCGCGTAGCGGCTCGCGAGGCGCGCGATCACCTCGTTTGCGTTCATGTTGCTGCTGGTGCCCGAGCCCGTCTGGAACACGTCGACCGGGAAATGCGCATCGTGACGACCCTCGGCGACCTCCAGCGCCGCCTTCTGGATCGCGAACGCGCGCACGCGGTCGAGCTCGTTCAACTCCAGGTTTGCGCCTGCCGCCGCCCACTTCACGAGCCCGAGCGCGCGGATGAACCCGCGCGGCATGGTGAGCCCGCTGATCGGGAAGTTCTGCACCGCGCGCTGCGTCTGCGCGCCCCAGAGAGCATCGGCGGGCACTTTGAGCTCCCCCATGCTGTCGCGTTCCACGCGGAAGCCGTCGCTTGCCATGCGCTGGCGCTCCTGATGACCGGGTCGGATTGCCGGCGCGGAACCAGCTTCCGCGACGGTGGGCGCAGGGCCTCGTTGGGAGGCCTGCGGTATCATCGCAAATCCTAGCATTCCCGGATGCCGCGCATGAGCCTGACCCCACTCCTGGCGCTGTCGCCCGTCGACGGCCGCTACGCTTCGCGCTGTGCGGAATTGCGCGACATCTTCAGCGAGGCGGGTCTCATCCGCGCCAGGGTGCGGGTCGAGACGGCGTGGCTGCAGGCGCTCGCGCAGCATCCGGGCATCACCGAGCTAAAGGACCTGCCCCGGCAGGACGTCGTGGCGCTGAACGAGATCGTTGCGCATTTTTCCGATACAGATGCAGCCGAGGTCAAGCAGCTCGAGCGGGAGACCAATCACGACGTCAAGGCGGTCGAGTACTTTCTCAAGCGCCGCCTCGCCGCGCGCGGCGGCTGGGCCGGCCGGCTCGAGTTCGTGCATTTCGCCTGCACCTCGGAGGACATCAACAATCTTGCCTACGCCATGATGTGCCAGGAGGCGCGCGACCGGGTGCTGCTGCCGCGGATCCAGACGCTGGTCGAGTCGCTGCGAGCGATGGCGCATGCGCACGCCGACGACGCGATGATGTCGCGCACGCACGGGCAGCCGGCGACACCGACCACGCTTGGCAAGGAGATCGCCGTGTTCGCGTATCGGCTGCGTCAGCAAGCGGGCGGATTCGCCGCCGTGCTGATCCGCGGCAAGTGCAACGGGGCGGTGGGCAACTACAACGCGCACACCGTGGCGTATCCAGAGGTCGACTGGCCGTCCGTGGCCAGGCACTTCGTCGAATCGCTGGGGCTCGTCCATAGTCCGCTTACCACGCAGATCGAACCGCACGACTGGACGGCTGAGTACTGCGATGCGCTGGCGCGCATCGACAGCGTGCTGATCGACCTGTGCCGGGATCTGTGGGGCTACGTGTCACTCGGGTATTTCCGCCAGAAGATCGTGGCCGGGGAAACCGGCTCGTCGACGATGCCGCACAAGGTCAACCCGATCGACTTCGAGAATGCCGAGGGTAATCTTGGCCTGGCCAACGCGCTGCTGCGCTTCATGTCGGAGAAGTTGCCGGTCTCGCGCTGGCAGCGCGACCTGAGCGACTCGACCGTGCAGCGCAATCTCGGAGTCGCGCTCGCGCATGCGGACATGGCGGTGCAATCGATCTGCCGCGGGCTGTCGCGGGTCGAAGTCGACACCGCGCGCATGGCCGCAGATCTCGAGGGTAACTGGGAGCTGCTCGCCGAACCGATCCAGACCGTGATGCGGCGCTACGGGATTACCGACTCCTACGAGCAGCTCAAGGCCCTCACCCGGGGTCGCAGCGTCGATTCCCAGGCGATCGCCGGTTTCATTGCTGGCTTGCCGATTCCTGAGCAGGCCCGGCGCCGGCTCACGGAGTTGTCTCCTGCGCGCTACATCGGGCTGGCCGCGCGCCTGGCGCGGGAAGTGTGATGAGCGGCAGTCACGCCGAAACGTGACGCAGTCGGCACAGCACGCCCCGAACCCGCCGGTAAGATCGGTCGCGTCGCAGTACTCCCGCAGTACCGCGGCACCGGGATCGGCGGCGCGATGATCGGCCCCCTGGTGGTTCTGGCACGGACGCTCGGACTCACGCAGGTTCATCTGAACTCGCAGTCCTCCGCGATCGGGTTCTATGCACGGATGGGTTTCCAGGCCGAGGGGCCGGAATTTGTGGAGGTCGGAATCCCGCATCAGCGGATGGTCCTCCGGATCGGGCACCGAGATGAAGAACAAGCTGAACGTCACAGGCACACGGAGCATCCTCACCACCGTCGATGAGTACCGGGCGGCGGTCGCCGAAATTGCCACACGCGCACACCGCGGCCTCGCGATCTACACACCCGACCTCGAACCGCAGCTCTACGACCACGACCTGTTTCTCGAGCCGATGAAGCGGCTCGTGCTGGCGCGCAGTCACGCGCGCGTGCGCGTCCTGATCTCGGACCCCGGTCGCGTCGTGCGGGAGGGCAATCGCTTCCTGCAGATGGCGCGCAGGCTCACGAGCTATCTTGATTTTCGTAACGTCTCGACCGAGTTCCGAGGCAACCCCTGTGCCTTTATCGTGGCCGACGACCGCGCGATCGCGTACCGGCAGCAGGCATCCCGCTGGGACGGCATCGTCGATTTCGACGACGTCAACGTCGTGCGACGATACATGACGTACTTCGACGAAGCGTGGGTCGGCAGCGTGATTCAGCCCGAGCTGCGCGCGACCGCGATCGATTTCTAGAACCCGTCCCATACCTGCCTATAATGACCGGCATGATATGGAAGCCGGACGTCACGGTGGCGGCGGTCGCCGAGCGTGACGGTAAGTTTCTGCTGGTCGAGGAGCGCGCGAGCGATCGCCTGGTTCTCAACCAGCCCGCCGGCCATCTCGAGGACGGCGAGACCTTTCTCGACGCGGTCGTACGCGAGACCTTCGAGGAATCCGGCTGGCGATTCCGGCCCGATGCGATCGTCGGAATCTATCTCTGGCGACCGGACGCCACAGGCCGCAGCTTCCTGCGGGTCGCCTTCAGCGGCGCGCTCGAAGCCTGCGAGTCGCCCCGGCCTCCGGATCGCGCGATCCTGAGGCTGCGCTGGCTGACCCGTGCGCAGCTTGCGGACCCCGTGATGCGCCTGCGCAGCCCACTGGTCCTGCGTTGCGTCGACGACTATGTGGCGGGCATGCGGTACCCCTGCTCGCTCATAAGTCACCTGGATCCGGGCGCGCCCGCTTCGCTCGCAGCGAGCGGCTGAACGACCGCGACCAACTATAATCCGCGGATGGACGCGGATCGCGTAGTGGTAGGGATCTCGGGCGGCGTCGATTCCGCCGTCGCCGCCGCACTGCTGGCGCGCGCGGGACGCGAAGTGCACGCGCTCTTCATGCGCAACTGGGACGACGACGACGGTTACTGCACGGCAGCCGCGGACCTGCAGGATGCACGCCGCGTCTGCGAGGATCTCGGCATCCCGCTGCACGTGGTGAATTTCGCCGCCGAGTACCGCGCGCGGGTGTTTGGTCATTTCCTCGACGAGCTTGCTGCCGGTCGCACGCCCAACCCGGACGTCCTCTGCAATCGCGAGATCAAGTTCGGAGTCTGTCTCGAGCACGCACGCCGGCTGGGCGCCGCGCGTTTCGCCACGGGACACTACGCGCGTCTCGACTCCGCGCAGGGCGGCCCGCGCCTCAGGCGCGCGGCGGACCGTTCCAAGGACCAGAGCTATTTCCTCCACACGGTGTCTGCCGAGGCCTTCGACCACTGCGAGTTTCCGGTCGGCGACCTGTCCAAGACCGAAGTGCGCCGCCTGGCACGCGAGTTCGCACTCCCGGTGCACGACAAGCGCGACAGCACCGGGATCTGCTTCATCGGCGAGCGCCCCTTCGGCGAGTTCCTTTCGCAGTACCTGCCGGCGATGCCCGGTCCGATCGAGACGCCTGAGGGAGCCCGCCTCGGGATGCATCGCGGTCTCATGTACTACACGCTCGGCCAGCGCCAGGGACTCGCGCTTGGCGGCGTGCGCGGTGCGGCCGAGGCGCCCTGGTACGTGGCCGCCAAGGACCTGGACCGCAACCGGCTCATCGTGGTGCAGAACGCGGCGCATCCGCTGCTCACGAGCGATGGGCTCCGCACGCAGGTCGCGCACTGGATCGCGGGATCTCCGCCCGCATCCCGCTTCCGCTGTACCGTCAAGCTCCGTTATCGACAGGCCGATCAGCCGTGCGAGACGACGGTCCTCACCGACGGCCGTTGCGATGTGCGCATGTCGATTCCGCAGCGCGCGGTCACGCCCGGTCAATCGGCCGTCTTCTATGACGGTGATGTCTGTCTCGGCGGCGCGGTGATCGATCTGGTGCAGAACCGGTCCGCCGGTTCGAGCGCCCGCAGCGCCTGAACAGCCGCCCGCGCGGCGCGCTGGTGGTCGAGCGGCTATAATTCCGCGGCTCGGCTGCCGCCCCCGGAGGTTCCATGAAGGACAGTTTCAGGACCCGCACGACCCTGGACGCGGGTGGCGAGACCTACGAGATCCAGAGCCTCGGCGCCATCCAGGGACACGACGTAGGTCGCCTGCCCTTCTCGCACAAGGTCCTGCTCGAAAACCTGCTGCGCTTCGAGGACGGCGTGAGCGTGACGCGCGCCGACATCGAGGCGCTGCTGCGCTGGGATCCGCATACCGCGCCCAGCCACGAGATCGCCTTCACGCCGGCACGCGTGATCATGCAGGACTTCACCGGTGTCCCCGCCATCGTCGATCTCGCGGCGATGCGCGAGGCCATGACGCGTCTCGGCGGCGACCCGCAGGAAATCAACCCGCTCGCGCCGGCGGAGCTCGTGATCGATCATTCCGTTCAGGTCGACGAGTACGGAACGAAGGACTCGCTGAGCCGCAACAACGCCATCGAGTTCGCGCGCAACGGCGAGCGCTATGCGTTCCTGCGCTGGGGGCAGACGGCCTTCAGCAACTTCAAGGTCGTGCCGCCAAACACCGGCATCGTTCACCAGGTCAATCTCGAGCACCTGGCGCGCGTGGTCTTCGCCGAGGAACGCAACGGTGTGAAGCGCGCGTTCCCGGATACGCTGGTTGGCACCGACTCGCACACAACGATGGTAAACGGGCTGGGGGTGCTCGGCTGGGGCGTCGGCGGCATCGAGGCGGAAGCTGCGATGCTGGGTCAGGCGATAACGATGCTCATCCCGCAGGTGATCGGCTTCCGGCTCAGGGGCGCGCTGCCGCCGGGTGCGACCGCGACCGATCTAGTGCTCACGGTCACTGAGATGCTGCGCAAGAAGGGCGTCGTCGACAAGTTTGTCGAGTTCTTCGGCGACGGTCTCGCCGGCCTGCCGCTCGCCGATCGCGCCACGATCGCCAACATGTCGCCCGAGTTCGGCAGCACCTGCGCGATCTTCCCGATCGACGAAGAGACCTGCCGCTATCTGACGCTCACCGGCCGTAGCGAACAGCAGATCGCGCTGGTCCAAGCCTATGCCCGCGCGCAGGGGATGTGGCGCACGAACGGCATGCGCGAGGCCGAATACACCGACGTGCTCGAGCTCGATCTTGCGAGCGTCGAGCCGAGCCTCGCGGGACCCAAGCGACCGCAGGACCGGGTGCCGCTGCGCACGTCCAAGACGGCCTACCACGCGAGCCTCGCGAAAATGGTCGAGGAGCGCAACGCCAGGAACCCGCAGGCCACCGGTCGCTCGAAGGTTTCCTCGGGTGGCGCCGAGTTCCAGCTCGGCGATGGTGCGGTGCTGATCGCGGCGATCACGAGCTGTACCAACACCTCGAATCCCGCCGTACTCGTCGGCGCCGGGCTGCTGGCGCGCAAGGCGCGCGCGCTCGGCCTCCCGGCGCGCCCCTGGGTAAAGACCAGTCTCGCGCCCGGCTCGCGCGTCGTGACCGACTATCTGCGCAAGGCCGGGCTGCTCGCCGATCTCGAAGGGATCGGCTTCTACGTGGTGGGCTATGGCTGCACGACGTGCATCGGCAACTCCGGGCCGCTGCGCCCCGAGATCTCCGAGGCGGTGCGCGCGGGTGACATCATCGGAGTGTCGGTGCTCTCCGGGAACCGCAACTTCGAGGGTCGCGTCCATCCCGAGGTCCGGATGAATTACCTGGCCTCGCCGCCGCTGGTAGTGGCCTATTCGCTCGCGGGAACGATGGACATCGACCTGCAGAGCGAGCCGTTGGGTACGGGCGCCGACGGCAAGCCGGTCTTTCTCCGCGACGTCTGGCCGACGCCACAGGAGATCCAGCGCGCGATCGCGGACAGCGTCGACTCGGACATGTTCAGGCATGGCTATTCAAGCGTGTTCCAGGGAGACGAGCATTGGAACGGCATCAAGGTGCCGCAGGGTCAGATCTACCGCTGGGAGCCGGCGTCCACCTACGTGCGCAATCCGCCTTACTTCGACGGTATGAGCATGACCCCGGCCGCCGTTGCGGACATACGCGGCGCGCGCGTCCTGGCGCTGCTGGGTGATTCCGTCACCACCGATCACATCTCGCCCGCCGGCAACATCTCGAAGACCAGCCCGGCGGCGAAGTACCTGGTCGCGCAAGGCGTGCAGCCGGTCGACTTTAATTCCTATGGCGCGCGACGCGGCAATCACGAAGTAATGATGCGCGGCACATTCGCGAACATCCGCCTCCGCAACGGGCTCGCGCCCGGCACCGAGGGCGGCGTCACGGTGCACATACCGAGCGGCGAGCAGATGAGCATCTACGACGCGGCGATGCGCTACAAGGCCGAGGGCACGCCGCTCGTCGTCCTCGCGGGCAAGGAGTACGGCACAGGCTCCTCGCGCGACTGGGCGGCGAAGGGCACGATGCTGCTCGGCGTCAGGGCTGTGATCGCGGAGAGCTACGAACGCATCCACCGCTCGAACCTGATCGGCATGGGTGTCTTGCCGTTGCAGTTCAGGGACGCCGAGTCGGCGCAGACGCTCGGGCTCACCGGCCGCGAGAGCTACGAGATCATCGGGCTCAATGGCGGCGCTGCGAAACAGGTGACGATCGTCGCGACACCAGCGACGGGGGCGCCGATCCGCTTCGAGGCCCGCGTGCGTATCGACACGCCCAAGGAGCGCGAGTACTTCCAGCACGGCGGCATCCTGCACTACGTAGTGCGGCAACTGGCGGGGGCGAGCAAGGCCGCGTGAAGGAGCATCCGATGGCCGCCAGACTCACGATCCTGTTGACCCTGGTTGCAACGACGGCGGTGGCGGCGGCGACCCTCGAAGGCCCGTCCTCTGCGGGCGTCGGCTCGACGGTCGATGTAAAGGTCACCGGCAGTACGAACGAGCGGGACTTCGTCACCATCGTGCCAAAGGGCAGCCGCGAGGGGACCTACGGCGACTACCAGTACGTCAAGGCCGCGGCGCTCAAGCTCAAGGTGCCGGTAAAACCGGGCGAGTACGAGATCCGCCTGCTGGGTGCCGACACGCCCTACCCCACGCTTGCCAGCCGACCGATCCGCGTCGACGAGGTGAAGGCCACGCTCGAGGCGCCCGACCAGGTCGATGCGGGCACGAAATTCCAGGTGAAATGGAGCGGCCCGGACAACCCGCGCGACTACGTCGCGATCGGCAACGCAGCACGGGCGTACATCACCTATGCCTACACGAATGCCGGTAACCCGGTTTCACTCGTCGCTCCGGACCAGGCCGGCGAGTACGAGCTGCGCTACATCCTCGCCGAAGGGGACACCGTCATCGGCACGCGGCCGATCGTCATCGGCGGCGTCACGGCCACCGTCGTCGGACCGGCCACGGTCGCGGCGGGCAGCAAGTTCCAGGTCAAGTGGACGGGGCCGGACAATCCGCGTGATTTCGTCACGCTGGTCAAGGCAGGCACACCGGATCGACAGTACGGGCCGTATGCGTACACCTCGAAAGGCAGCCCACTTGAGCTCCGGGCGCCCGACACAGCAGGCGCGTACGAGATCCGTTATCTCACGGCGCAGAGTTACGCGACGCTCGGCAGCGCTCCCCTCGAGGTGACCGCGATCAGCGCGACCGTCAAAGGTCCCGCCGAGGCCGTTGCGGGCGGTACCTTCCCGGTGCAGTGGCAGGGGCCGGCCAACGTCAACGACTACGTGACCATCGTGGCGGTCGGCGCAAAGGAAGGCGTGAGCGGCAACTATCGATACACCGCGCAGGGTAATCCGGCACGGATCCTCGCTCCGCTGGCGCCGGGCGATTACGAGCTCCGCTATTCGACAGGACAGAGTCACACGACGCTCGCGCGTGCGCCGATCCGCATCACACCCGGCGCGCAGGAGCCGGGCTTTGTCGCGGTAACCGTGCAGCGGGCGACCGCTGGCAGCAACGCCGTCGAGATCATCCTCGATGCCTCGGGCAGTATGCTGCAGCGGATGGGCAAGCAACGGCGCATCGACGTCGCCAAGCAGACGCTGACACGCCTGACTGCGTCGAGGATTCCCGCCGGGACGCCGTTTGCGATGCGGGTGTTCGGGCGGGAGGTGGATTCCTGCCAGACCGATCTGGACATTGCGCTCGGGCCGCTCGACGCGGCCGCAGTTGGCGGGCGGATCGCGAAGCTCGAGGCCAAGAACAACGCACGCACGCCGATTGGTGCCTCGCTCGAGAAGGTGGCGGACGACCTGCGCAGTGCGAGCGGCGAACGCCTCGTCATCCTGCTCACCGACGGCGAGGAAACCTGCGGGGGCGACCCCGCGACGGCCATCGCAAAGCTCCGCAAGGCCAACGTCGGTGTGCGGGTGAACATCGTGGGCTTTGCGATCGACGACGAAGGGCTCGCTGCGAGCTTCCGTCACTGGAGCGACGCGGGCGGCGGCCTGTATTTTGATGCGCGCGATGCAGCGGGGCTCGACAAGGCGATGAGTCAGGCGCTGCAGCCGGCCATCGAGCTGATCGATGGCAAGGGTCAGGTCGTCGCGCAGGGACTCACCGGCGACGCGCCTCTCGAGGCCATGCCGGGCGCGTACACGGTAAGGCTCAAGTCGCAGACGGCCCGGTCGAGCCCGGTGACGGTGCGGGCGAAGGAAACGACGAGCGTCAGCCTCTGAATATTGCCACCGACTTCATTTTCGCGGCGATGCTGGAGCAGCGTCTGCACCGGCTGATCTACCCTGCGGCCATCCTCGGCTGCGTGCTCAGCTGGTGGCAGGTCAGGGCGGACGTTCGTGAGCCGCTGATCTATGCGACGGTCCTGCTGTTGCTGCTGGGGTGGCGCGTGCATCGCTCACGTGCAGCAACGCGTGCGCCAGCACGGTCGCGAGGATGATCGCTACGCCCACGTAAAAGGCGGCATCGAGCTCGCGCTGCTCGCCGAGCAGCACGATCGCGAGCACGATCGCGTACACGGGTTCGAGGCTCAACGCGAGCTGGGCGCTGAATGCGCTCGTGTGCTTGAGCGCGCCCAGCGAAAGCGTGAAGGGCACAAGTGTGCACCCGATCGCGAGCACGACGAGGAGCGCGGCATCGCGAGCGCCTGGCCGCGGCAGATCGAACCCGGCCTGCGGCAGCGCAGCGGCGACCAGCGTCACGAGCACCGTCCCCGCAGCGAGCTCGATCCCGGTCATTGCCAGTGGATCCGCGTGCTCCACGTATCGCTTGTTGAGCGAGCCGAAGATCGCCATGAGGAATGCCGACAGGATCCCGACCGCGATCCCGAGGTGCATCCCGGCCGGGGTGCCGCCGACGACGAGCGCGACCCCGGGGACCGCTGCGATACCGATCAGGAGCTCGCGAGCGTCGAAGGGTCGCTTCACTAGCCAAGGCTCGACCAGCGCCATGAAGATCGGCCCGACGGCCATGCAGGTTGCTGCGACCGATGCGTTCGCGAGCTTGATGGCACCGTAGAACGCGAGCCAATGCAGCGCGACGACCATGCCGATCGCCACGAACATCAGCGTCGTGCGGGCAGGCAGCGCCCGCACGGCACGCCACACCCGCGGCAGCAGCGCGAGCACCGCAACCACGATCAGCATGCGCCACCAGACCAGCGCGAGCGCAGGCAGCGTGATCAGCTTGCCGAGGATGGCCGTGAAGCCCCACAGCACGACGCAGAAATGAACCTGTAGCAGCGCCTTGCTGGCCCGCGACATCGGCGATTCCGCGGTGCAGGCCGGCCGAGGTTAGTCGGGCCGCTTACCCGCTCTCAGGGCCTGCACTATCTCGAGTGCGGTCTGCTTGGCGGGCGGGAGCTCCGCATCGGACAGCCCCTTGGGAGTCACACGTTCGCCCCAGCGTACGAGATGCGCGCACCAGGTCAGCCCGGCACCGAACGCAGGCATGAGCAGCAGCGCGCCAGGTGGCACGCGGCCTTCCTCCAGCGCCTCGACCAGTGCCACGGGTACGGTCGCGGCCGACATGTTGCCGTACCTCTGTACGTTGACGAACACGCGATCCATACCGACGCCGGTGCGCTTTGCGACCGCCTCGATGATCCGGAGGTTTGCCTGGTGCGGGATCACGAGTGCGACATCTTCCGGCCGCACCCCCTGCATCTCGAGGACGTCGTTACAGGCGCCGGCCATCCCGAGCACTGCGCGCTTGAAGATCTCCTGGCCCTCGAATACCCACTGGGTATCGCCATACACGCGACCCGTGTGCGCATAGCGCGCGCCCATGCCTTCGATCACCAGTGTGTCCCGCGCGTCGCTGTCGCAACCAAGCCTTTCGGCGAGCAAACCCTCCGCCGACTCGGTTGCTTCGATCACGACCGCAGCGCAACCGTCTCCGAAGAGCACCGAGACGCCGCGGTTCTCCCATTCCATGAACGCGCTGATCAGCTCGCCACCCAGCACCAGCGCATTGCGCACCACTCCGGTCCGAACCATCGCGTTTGCCGAGCTCAGGGAGTATAGAAAGCTCGTGCAGGCGGTATTGACGTCCATGGCGCCGGCACGGCGCGCACCGAGGCGCACCTGCAGCCCTGAAGCCTGGTTCGGAACGAGGTCATCGACGCTGCAGCTCCCCATCACGATCAGCTCGACGGCGGTGGGATCCAGCCCGGCCGCGGCAAGCGCCCGCATCGAGGAAACATAGGCGAGGTCGCCGAGCGGCACGTGCGAAATACGCCGCTCCTTGATCCCGGTCCTGCTCGTAATCCACTCGTCGCTGGTGTCGAGAAAGGTCGCGAGGTCGGCGTTGCTCAGAACCGCCGGCGGCAGGCACTTGCCCCAACCCGTGATCGCCGCGTACGTCACCGCTAAGGCTCCCGCTCGTTCGTCGAAGCCGCCACTCTACCAGCACGGGACAGCCGTGCCCGCGATCGGCACTCGGGCCCGGGCTCGGGGCGGCCTACGGACGGAAACGCTACAATGCGGCTTTCCTGCACGATGCCGCAGGTCGAGGGACAAAACGATGAACAAGGCAAATCATGTTCTGAAGGCGGCACTGGCCGCCGCCGGTCTGATCGGTGCGGTTACGATATCCGCGCTCCCCGTCGTCGCGGTTGCTCAGGACGCGAAGCCCCCCAAGCTGAATTCCAAGGTGCAGAAGCCGTTGGCGGCTGCGCAGGAGGCCATCCAGGCCAAGGATTGGGCCAAGGCAATGGAAGGGATCGAAGCCGCGCGCGCGGTCGAGGGTAAGGGCCCCTACGACGAATTCATGATCGCCGAGCTCAGCGGATTCGTGCAGCTGAATCAGAAAGACTACGCCGGAGCGGCCTCGAGCTTCGAGACGACGGTCAAGTCGGGCTTTTTGCCGGCCGCAGATCTCCCGCAGCGCAACAAGGTGCTCTCGCAGCTCTATTTTCAGACCGAGAACTACCCGAAGGCGATCGAGTACGGCAATCAGTATCTCGCGAGCGCCCCGAACGACCAGACGATCGGCGACCTCGTCGCACGCGGATATTTCCTGCAGAAGGACTACGCCAACGCACGCAGCACCGCGAAGAAAGTGGCCGATGCATCCGCGAAGCCGAGCGAGCAGATTCTGCAGGTGATGCTGGCGAGCAATCTGGAGCTCGATGATCGCCCCGGGATCTTCGCCACGCTCGAGCTCCTCGTGAAGCATTACCCGCAGCCGAAGTACTGGAACGACCTGCTCAACAACCAGCTCTTCGCCAGCAAGAGCGACCGCGAGCTGCGCAGTCTCTATCGCCTGATGGAGGATACCAAGGTCCTCGACAAGTCCGAGGAATACACCGAAATGGCGACCGCGCTCGTTGCGGGCGGTTTCCCGAGCGAAGCCAAGCGCGTGCTGGAGACCGCAATGTCGCAGGGCGTGCTGGAGGGGGACGACAAGACGCGTGCACAACAGGAACTGGAGCGTGCCCGCTCGGGCGCCGAGTCGGATCGCAAGGAGCTTGCCGGCGCGGATGCAGCGCTCGCGGCAGCCAAGACCGGCAACGACATGGTGTCGCTCGGCAAGCTCTACTTCAGCACCGGCGCGTATGCCAAGTCGGCGGATGCCATCCAGAAGGGCCTGGCTAAGGGTGGTTTTAGCGACGTCGACGACGCAAACACCCTGCTCGGCATCGCGCTCGCGCGCGCGGCCAAGCCGGTGGAGGCGGTAGCGGCTTTCCAGGCGATCAAGGACCCGCGGCTGGCCGAGCTCGGGCGGCTGTGGCAGATCGCCGTTCAGCCGCCCGCCGCGGAGGCGGCCGCACCGGCTGCAACGACCGGAAGCTGAGTTCGGGGGTGGTGAGCGCCAGGCTGGGCGTCAGCTCGCGTGCAGCGCCCACACGCGCGCAATCTCCGCCAGCTTGGGGTCCTTCACTTGGGTGAAGGCCTTGTTGGCGTCGCTGTTGCGGTTGGTGCGCGTGAGCGCGATCCCGAGCAGCATGTTGGCGTCGTCGGCGTTGCTGACGCCGCCCTTGGCCAGTGCCTTGCGCAGCGCCTCGACGGCCTTCGGGTAGTTGCCCTGGCCGAAGTACAGCCGCCCGGCCTGATACATGTCCTCGCCTGAGGTCCCGGCGGCGACCGACTTGGCTGCCGCAGCCGTCGCGGCGGACTGCTTCGCGAGTTCCTTCTCGGCGGAAGCCAGTGTCCGCTGGACCCGGTTCTCCTCCTCGGGCGTGAATGCCTTGGCTGCGACGCCCGCTTCGATGACGCGCCGGCCTTCTGCGGGGAAC
>DATJKD010000075.1:0-11958 GCA_035491795.1 Steroidobacteraceae bacterium
TGCAGCGGCGTCCAGGTCGTGAATTCCCCGACCAGGCGGCCGAGGTACGGCGTGGCGGTCGACAGGCAGTCCTCGAAGTCGAGCTCGTCGGGTTCGACGATGCCGCGTCTCGGGTTGCTGATCGCCCAGACGACTGCGGCCACTGCGCCCGCGGCGACCGGGACGCTCGTGGCGTTGGCGTAGGACACGTGCCGCCGTGCGTCCTCGATCGATAGCTGCGACCCATACCAGTAGGCGTTGCGCGAATGGCCGGCGAGCAGGACCCCGAGCTCGTCCATGCCGGTTACGATGTCGGCGCCGAGCCGGCGCTGACGCTGCTGCGGCTGCCAGCCCCGGCCTTCCAGCTCGAGCACCGACAGCATCGCATCGTCGCACGGGTGATAGACGAACATCACCGTCGGCCGGTACGTCAGATGGCCGCCGTTGCGCAGCGACAGCAGATCGCCGATCGAGAATACCTCGTCGTGCGACATCATGAGACCCTGGAACCCGCCGCCCGCCGGTGTCCAGCTCCGCGCGAACGTCGCGGCGCCGGGCCGGTTCATGAACAGCGTGCCCGAGTCGCGCTGATGGATTCGCGTGCCCCTCGGGCGCTGCCTCTCCGCCGTGCCGAAGGAGATCTCCGAGGGCTGCATGGCCTCGTCCATGAATCCGTCGATCGACCAGGTGTTGACGAACTCGCCGGGGCGTTTCGGGCGGTCGCTCACCTGCGTGTCGCGCTCCGAGATCTGGATCAGGGTCACCCCAAGATCGCGCGCGAGCGTCGCCCAGTCCTCGCGGCTGGCCGGCCGGCCCGAGCCCTTGCGCAGCGTGCGATCGAGCTCGAGCAGCGCGCGCTTGACGAAGTGAGACACGAGCCCAGGGTTGGCGCCGTGATCGACCACGGCGGTCGGCGAGTTGCGGCCGAGCTCCGCGGCGAGCTGCAGTGCGCGCCGACGCGTGGTGAAGTTGCTGCGCTGGCGCAGGTCGAGCATCGGGTTGTCGAACACCCCCGGCCAAGGCTCGATCGAGGTGTCGACATAGAGCGCTCCTCTTTCAGCCGCGTAGGTGAGCAGATCGAGGCTCGACACATCGACCGACAGGTTGAGCAGCAGGTCGCCGCGTCGCAGGTGACGAGCGAGGATCCTGCGAAAGCTGCGCGGCTTCAGGTGCGCATAGAAGAACTGCGCACCGTGCTCCTGCGAGACCCCGCGACCCACCTCGTCGGCGGCCAGCACGATCAGACCGTCGGCCGCAAGGGTCAGGTGCCGGCGAAGCAGCGGCAGGATGGCCTGACCGATGCTGCCGCAGCCGACCATCACGACGCGTCCGCCGAACTCGATCGGCGTCGTCACCGGCACGACCCCGCCGCGAGCAGCGCCGCGACTTCGTTGAACTGCATCCGTCGTGCTTCGTCCAGTAACGCGTCCCGATCCGCGCGTAGCGGGAGCTCCGACCCCGATCGGCCGCTACGCGCCATCGCCCGCCCGCACGCGATGACGAGGTCGGCCCATGGCAACCGTTCCTCGCTCGTGTACTGATCGAGCGCGTCCGCGTAACGCTCCGCCCGGCCCCAGTCGCCGGACTTCAGGCTCACCTCGACGGCGTGTCGGTAGAACTCGAGATAGTTGTGACTCACGCAGCCCTCGGCGAGCCAGCGCTCACCCTCGTCGAGCAGCACGCGGCTGCGGGCCGGGTCGTCGATCGCAAGCGCCAGCGCCGCGAGCGCCCACGGCCCGCAATAGGTGTGCGCGCCCTCGCGCGCGATTGCGACGCCAGCGACGAGAGACTCGTGCATGAGCGCGTGCTCGCCCAGGCCCCGCGCCGCGAGCCCGCGCAGGACCAGGGCCTCGGCTTCGAAGCGCCGTGCGCCGATCTCGCGGGCGAGCGCGACGCCGCGCTCGCCCGCGTCGAGCGCCTGCCGGTAGTTCGCGCGGTAGATCTCGACCATGGCGCGCAGCGACTGTGAAAGGAGCTGCGTGCGCAGGTCGCCGGCCTGCGCGGCCGCCGCTTCGCTCCGCCCGCTGACCTCGAGCGCGGAGTCGAAGTTACCGAGATAGGCTTCCGTCGTGGCCACCATCGGCAGGTAACTCAACCGCAGGCCCGCAAGGCCGTGCTCCTCGCAGAGCGACACGCAGCGGCTGAACTCGGCATGCGCGGCGTACATCCGGCCGCGCTGGTAGTGGGCATCGCCGAGACCGCCGAGCGCGCGCGCAATGTCCTCGGGAACCGCCGCCTGCTGGGCATACTCGAGCGCGCGGCCGTGCGCGCTCAGGCATGCATCAAGCTCCCCGCGCGGAAAGTGCAGGTTGCCGCGCAGCGTCCACAGTTGCGCCATCAGTCGCGGATCGTTCTCGGCCGCCGCGGACTGCTCGGCGTGTTCGAGCGCGCCGAGTGCTTCGTCGTAACGGTCTACGATGCGCAGGCTCGCCGCCAGACCGAGCCAGCCGCGTGCCCGCTCGCCGGTCGACGATGCAAGGTCGACGCTCTCGCGGAACGCCGCGATTGCATCGTCGGTGCGACCGCGCGTCAGGCAGATCCCGCCTATCCTGGCGAACGCCGCACAGAGATCGGGCGCCGCGCGCGCTAGCTCGCGTGCGCGCTGGGCATGGGCGAGCGCCCGATCGAGTCGGGACGCACGCTCCTCCTCGATCGCTGCGCGCAGGTACGCCGCGGGTGCCGAGGGATCCTCGGCCGCGGCGAGGTGATCGGCCTCGAGCCCCGGAGAGCGCCCCTGGAACCAGGCCGCCGAGCGACGATGGAGCTCACGCCGCGTCGAGCGCAGCAGAGACTCGTACACGGCGTCGCGGATCAGCGAGTGCGAGAACCGGCACTCGTCTCCCTCGGTGGCGAGGAGCCCGGCGTGCTCGAGCCCGCCCGTCCCGTAGCCCGGCTCCGCGAGCACATGCCGCAGGGCGCCGAGCGAAAACCGCGAGCCAAGCACCGCGGCGGCGTGCAGACCACGCTGCAGCTCCGCGGGGAGGCGGCCGATCCGGGCCAGCAGGAGACCGCGGACCGATCCAGGCAGGGTCGTCTGACCGGTCTGCGCAGCCCGGAGGAGCTGGTCGAGAAAAAGCGGGTGGCCGGCGGCCTTCTCCAGGCACTCCTCCAGCACCTTTGCAGGCAGACTCCCGTAACGCGCGGCGAGATCGCGCGCTTCGTCATCGGCGAGCGGCGCGAGGTCGAGCGTGCTCACCGGGCAACCGCGGGCGCGGGCGCGCCAGCCCGGTCCTGTCGGATCGCCTTCGACGCGGGTCGACAGCGCGAGCAGCACGGGCAGGCTCGCAACGGCGGCCGCAAGGTCTGCGAGCTGCGCGACTTCCGCGGCATCGGCCCAGTGCATATCCTCGATGACGATCAGGAGAGGCGCGCGCCGTGCCGCCGCCTCGATGAGCCGGAGCAGCACGCGGGCGCGGCCGCGTTCGCGGCTCGCCGCATCCATAGCGGACAGCGGTGACGCAGCGCCCTCCGCCGGGAGGAGTCCGGTCAGATCGCGCGCAAGCAGCTCGTCATCGGCGGCGAGCGTTCCACCCGCGACGGCCCGATCGATCGCCGCATTGCGCGAGGCTTCGGCGGCCTCGGGCGCTACGCCCAGCAGGCATGCAGCAAGCGCCGGTCCCGGGCGCTCGCTCGCCGGCTGCCCGAAGTCGAGCACCTGAACGGCGTAGACCAGCGCATCGCGCGCGCGTGCCGCAACGGTGAGCGCGTCGATCAACGACGACTTACCGATGCCCGGATCGCCGCGCAGGATCACCGCGCGACCCCGCGCGGTAGCGGAGACGCGCTCGACCAGGGTCAGGAGCATGGCGAGCTCGGCACGCCGGCCGGTGAAGAACCGGCCCCGTGGGCCCGCCTCGGTTGCAGGTAACGCGACGACGCGATGCGCGCCGACCGGCGCGTCAGCCAGCGCAGTCACCGCGAAGCGCGCGGAAATCTGCGAGGCGACGTCCGCTGCAGCTGCGACATCGCCCGCAGCGGCCGCTCGCGCGAGCTCGCGCGCCTGCGCCACGGGTCGCCCCGAGAGGGGAAACGGCGACGCGCCGGAGGCAGGCAGCACCTGGCCCTGGGCGACGCCGACCGCGAGGCGCTGACACCCCGTCGGCCGTGATTCACCGTCTGCGGCGAGCTCCATTGCCGCGCGGATCGCATGTTCGACTTCATTGCCCGCCACGGTACCGAGGCCGAACGCAGCGAGTGTCTCGCCCTCGGTCGGCCGGTCGACCTGGCCGCCGTGGCGCTCGACCGCCGACGCTACGCGCGTGTACGCGGCGGCGAGCGCGCCGCGCGCCGCTTCGGGATCGTCGGCGCCGCCCCCCATACCGCCGATGCGTGCGACGAGTATCACTGCCTCGTGCAGTGTCGCGCCCGCGTCCGGATCGGACCCGCCAGATCGGGCCCTCACGGTTCGATCCGGGGTCGCAAACCCGCCCGCAGGCGTCTCAGCCGCCGCATCGATGTCTGCATCGTCGGCTGGCGCTGCGCGTCGCCGTCGCAGGAGCTCCCGGTGGAGGGACTCGGTGGCCGCTTCCGGCGCCACGTCGAGATCGCGCCGTAGTGCCTCGCGACAGGCGCGGTACTGGCGCAGCGCGTCGGTGTAGCGACCCTGGCGCGCCAGCGCCTCCATCAAGTCGCGTTGTGCGCGCTCGTTCGACGGCTCGGTGGCCACGAGCCGCTCGAGCGCCGCGATCGCGCCTGGGTCATCGCCGACTGCTGTGCATTGAGCCGCCATCCGTTCCGCCGCACCGAGCAGCAGCCGGCGCAGCTCGCCGCGACGTTCGATCAGCCATTGCTCGAATGCGGGTGAGCGCGCATCCAGGCCATCGAGCAGCACGCCCGCGTGTCGTTCCACCGCCCGAGCGAGCGCTCCCGGTGAACCGTCGCGGATCAGCGTGCGAAACTGCGCTACGTCACTGCCGGCGAGCGTGGCATCGAGTGCAACCGTTCCGGTATCGCCCTGCAGCGCCGCGGCGCAGGACGGAGGCAAGCTGCGCCGCAGGCTGGTAAGCGCCTGACGCAGGCTTGCGCGCGCGAGCTCGGGATCCGAGTCCTCCCAGAGGAGCCCTGCCAGCACATCCCTCGAGTGCGGGACGCCGGGTTCCAGTGCCAGGCAGCCGAGCAGTGCCTGCGCCTTGCGGGACACCAGGCGTATTTCCCGGCCGTCCGCCGTGCGGATTCTCAACCCCCCCAGCAGTTCTATGTGCAGTTCCGTCACGCCGGCCCCAGGCTCAGATACCGGTCCGTCGGACCGGAGGGGTGATTTTCACGCTTTTTTCACGCCTGTCGAGACGAGTCGTTGACGCCTCGTGCGTAACCTCCCTCCCGTCCGAGCCAATTCTCACTGGAGAACCACATGAAACTGAAGGATCGCCGCGGCCTCGAGGTCTCGAGCCGCAACCCGGAATCCGTCGATCGCTTCGAGGAGGCGATGGACCTCACGGTCTCGTACTTCATGGATCCGCTCGCGGCCATCAACGGCGCGCTCGAGCAGGAGCCGGACTTCGCGATGGGTCACTGCCTGCGCGCGGCGCTGGGCGTGATGTCAACCGAGCGCGGCGCGCTGTCGATGGTTCGCGAGAGCGTCGAAGCCGTCGAAGCGCTCGGCAACGGCGCGACCGAGCGCGAACGGGCCCACGCCGCGGCCGCGCGACGCTGGATGGAGGGCGACCTCGCGGGCGGCATGCGCGCCTATGGCGCGATCATCATCGACCATCCTCGCGACCTGCTCGCACTGCAGGTATCGCACGTCGGCGATTTCTTCCTGGGGCAGTCGACCATGCTCCGCGACCGGGTGGCGCAGGTGCTCCCGCACTGGAGTGCGAGCGTGCCCGGCTACGGCTATGTACTCGGCATGCACGCCTTTGGCCTCGAGGAGACGGGACTCTACGACCGGGCTGAGGATGCCGGTCGCAAGGCGCTGGATGCGAACCGCCGCGATCCGTGGGCGGTTCATGCGGTGGCGCACGTGATGGAGATGCAGGGTCGCATCCGCGACGGAATGGACTTCCTGAGCACGCGCGCACCGGACTGGTCGGTCAACAACGGTCTCGCCTATCACAACTGGTGGCACCTTGCGCTGCATCATCTCGAGCTCGCCGAGCACGACCGGGCGCTCGAGATCTTCGACACGCGCATCCGCCCCGCCGAGACTTCGGTCGCGCTGGAAATGCTCGACGCATCGGCGCTGCTCTGGCGCCTCACGCTGCGCGGCGTCGACGTCGGTTCGCGCTGGAAGTCGCTGGCCGCATGCTGGCAGCCACTAGCCGAGGACCGTTTCTACGCGTTCAACGATGCTCATGCGGTGATGGCGTTCGTCGGCGCCGAAGAATGGGCACGCGTCGACAACATGATCGCCAGCCTCGAGCGAGCCGCACAGGAGTCGGGGACGAACGGGATGATGTCACGCGAAGTCGGGCTGCCGCTGGCGCGCGCGATCGCGGCCTTCGGCCGACAGGACTACGCCGCGACGATCGATCTGCTGACACCGGTCCGCCCCCGTGCACACCTCTTTGGCGGCAGCCATGCGCAGCGCGATCTGCTGCACGTGACACTGCTCGAGGCGGCACTGCGGGCCGGTCGAAACACGCTGGCCAGGGCGCTTGCCGCCGAGCGGACAGAGCTCAAACGCACCAGCCCGTTCAACTGGCGGGTCACGGCCCGCGCGCTCAAGGCGCAGGGCCTCGACGATGAAGCCCGTCAGGCGATCGCCAATGCGGACATGAAAGCCGCGGTGCAGCGCGCTCAGCCCTTGAGTCCGCCACGCGAGCTGGCGGTGGGCTGAGTTACGACGAGTCTTCCGCGTGGCGTAACATGGCCGAAAGGCCCGCGGCGTCGACGGGCATCATGGCGGATGCATGAAGCCCGAAGCGCGCTTTCGCGGACCGGTGATCGTCGCCCTGCTGTGCCTTTGGGGCCTCGTGCAGGCGGCCGATCCACCGCAGCCCGACCCGCCGGCGCCACCGGTGTCACCCACGACGCCGGCGGCGCCTGCGGCGGAGCCGCAAGCCCAGTCGCCCGAGCTGAGCGCCGCACTCGAGGAGGCCGTCGTTGCGGAGAAGTTCCGCGCGGTCAAGGACTACGGCCGGGCGATCGAATCGTTCCGGAAGTCGATTGCCCGACACCCGAGCGTTCGCGGCTATAACGGCCTCGGAATTACCTACTACGCCCTGGGCCGGCACGAAGACGCGATCCGGGCCTACCAGCAGGCGCTCGCTCTCCGTCCGGGCGATGCGGCCGTGCACTACAACTCAGGGCTGGCCTTCCAGGACCTGGGGCGGGACGAAGACGCCGCGCGGGCGTTTCGCGAATCCTTCCGGCTCAATCCTGCCAATCACGCCGCCAGCGACGCGCTCGGGGTCTCCCTCGGCAGATTGAAGCAGTACCCGGAGGCCGTAGCCGCAGCCGAGGCAGCGATCCGCCTCGAACCCGACGACGCGTCCTATCGGCAGCATCTCTGCGACCTTGAGCTTGCGATGTCGAAGTACCAGCAGGCGATCGCAGCCTGTGGCGAGGCTCTGCGTCTCGCGCCCGACATGACGGCGGCACATCGGACGCTTGGCTCCGCATACCTTGCCCTCGAGCAGTACGACGAGGCCGCCGGAGCCTACCGGCGCTGCGCCCAGTTGAGCCCCGACGACGCGGAGTGCCGAGGCGGTCTCGGCCACGCCCATTACCTCAACTACGAGTTCGAAGACGCCATCCCGGCGTTCGAACAACTGCTCCGGCTGCACCCCGACGATCACGCGGCCAGCAACTGGCTGGGCCGGTCGTACCAAGGGCTCGACCGGCACGAAGATGCCTTGCCGCACCTCCGGGCGGCGGTCGCGGCCCAACCCGACAACGCCGCCTACCTGCTCGATCTCGGCATCGTGCTCGTCGACCTCGGCAAGACCGAGGACGCGGTGCAGGTGCAGCGCCGCCTGGCCTCGTTGGACGCGAAGCGCGCGGCGAATCTCGAGACCTACTTCGATAACGCCCGGTAAAGCGTTCGCCGGATCGCACTCCGCCGGCCCCGGCGTACACTCGGCGGATGAATGAGGTCGGCGCGACCTCGCGGGGGTGGCTTGCGGCGCTGCTCCTGCTGGCGGCGACAGCCGCGGTTGCCCGGACGGCCGATCCATACGAGGCCGAGCGCATGGCGCTGCTGCGCGAAATCGAACAGGACGTCCGCGACACAGCGGCCTACCTGAACCGGCGCGCGCTCGATGAGCGCGTAATGCGCGCGCTCGCGACGGTCCCGCGCCACGAATTCGTACAGAGCGATGATCGCCGGTTCGCCTATGAAAACCGGCCGCTGCCGATCGGGCACGGCCAGACGATCTCGCAGCCCTACATCGTCGCGATCATGACCGACCTGATCGACCCGGGCGCGGGTTGCCGCGCGCTCGAGATCGGCACGGGCTCGGGATACCAGGCGGCCATCCTCGGCCATGTCTGCGAACAGGTATACACGGTCGAGATCATCGAGGCCCTCGGGATTGAAGCGCGCGAGCGTCTCACCCGGCTCGGGTACCGCAACGTCGAAGTGCGACTGGGCGATGGCTACTACGGCTGGGAGCAGCACGCGCCCTTCGACGCGATCGTCGTGACCGCGGTCGCATCGCACATCCCGCCACCGCTGCTCAAGCAGTTGAAACCCGGCGGGCGCATGATCCTGCCGATCGGTACGCGATTTACCGCGCAGGAGCTCGTCCTGGTAACCAAGGGCAATGACGGCCGGGTCACGACCCGCCAGATCCTGCCCGTTCGCTTCGTACCACTGACGGGCGACCACCCCCGCGAAAATGAGTGACCGGCTGCCGGGCTGGTCTGTCGCCCTCGTCTCCGGCGCCGCGCTAGCAAACGAGGTGCTGCTGACCCGCTACTTCGCGGTCGTTCACTGGCATCACTTCGCCACCATGATGATCAGCCTCGCGCTGCTCGGGTTCGGCGCCAGCGGGACCTTCGTGACGCTCGCGCGCCGCTGGCTGCTCGATCGGTTCGCGGACGCGTATGTGGTGAATCTCCTGGCGTTCGGCGTTCTGGCAGTTGCCGCCCCAATGGCCGCATCTGCGCTGCCGTTTCAGGCTGAGCAACTGCTGTGGGATCAATGGCAGCCCGTGTGGCTCGCGTGCGCGTATCTCGCGCTTGCCCTGTCCTTCTTCTGCGCGGGCAACGCCATCGCGCTCGCGTTGCTCGCATGGCGCACGCGCGCCGGGCAGGTGTACGCGGCCGACCTCGCCGGTGCAGGCATCGGCAGCGTGCTGATCCTCGGGCTCCTGTACCACGTGCCGACCGAGCTCGCGCTCAAGCTGCTCGCCTGCGCGGGTCCGCTCGCGGCGATCGTGGCGCTGGTGGAGCTGAGATCGCGCCGGCGCGCTGTGTTCGCCGTCGCGGCTGTCCTCCTGCTCGTCCTCGCCTCAGTGCCCGGTCATTGGTTGCGTGCGAAGCCGGGTGAGTACAAGGCATTGAGCCAGGCGCTCCGCGTCCCGGCGACACGAATAATCGAGACGCGCTCGAGTCCGCTCGGCCGCATCGACGTGATCGAGAGCCCCCGCGTTCCGTTGCGGCACGCACCGGGGTTGAGCCTGATGGCGGTGAACGAGCCGCCGCCGCAGCTGGGCCTCTTCACGGATGGCGATGCGATGGAGGCGATCACGGCCGCGACCGACGATCGATCACGCCGCGAGTTCCTCCGCGACAGCACGGGCGCCCTGGCCTACCAGGTTGCCTCGCCCGGATCCGTGCTCGTCGTGGGTGCGGGTGGCGGTCTCGAAGTCCTCCGTGCGCGCGAGCACGGCGTCGGCCGCATCGAGGCGGTCGAGCTCAATCCCCAGGTCGCGGCGCTGATGCGCGACGAGTTCGCCGAGTACACCGGCGGCCTGCTTGCGGGCCCCGGCGTAGAGCTCGTCGTCGGCGACGTGCGCGGCATGCTCGCCTCGCACGGGCGGCGCTACGACCTCATACAGATCTCGCCCACAGGCGGCGTCGCCGGCGGTCTCGGGGGACTCAACGAGGACTACGTGCACACGGTCGACGCATTCGAGCTCTACCTGTCACGCTTGAACCCCGGCGGTTATCTCTCCCTTACCCGTGATGTCCAGGTGCCCCCGCGCGACGGGCTCAAGCTGCTGGCAACCGCCATCGCGGCGCTGGAGGCTCACGGGGTCGCCGATCCCGCGTCGCGCCTGCTGATGATCCGCGGCTGGCAAACCGTAACTCTGCTCGTCAAGAACGGCGCGGTCACCGCGGACGAGATCGCGCGCATGCGCCGCTTCTGCGAGACCCGGGCGTTCGACGTCGCGTGGTTCGCCGGGATGCCGCGCTCCCTGGCCAACGTCTACAACCAGCTCAACGAACCGTGGTTCTACGACGGTGCCGCCGCATTGCTCGGTCGAAAACGCGAGCAGTACATCGAGCGCTACGCCTTCGACATCCGGCCCCCGACCGACGATCGGCCGTTCTTCAGGAATTTCTTTCGTTGGTCATCGTTCGCAGAGGCGTGGCGGACACGGGACCGCGGCGGCATGGCGCTGCTCGAAGCAGGGTACCCCGTGCTCGCAGCCACGCTTGTGCAGGCGACGCTGGCCGGCGGCCTGCTGATACTCGCGCCTCTCGCCGTGTTGCGGCGGCGCGCGGAGACGACCCGCGGCGCCGGGCGCGTGTTCGCATACTTCGCCGGCATCGGGCTCGCGTTTCTGTTCGTCGAGGTGACGTTTCTGCAGAAACTGCTGCGCTTCGTCCACCACCCGACCGTTGCGCTGGCCGTCGTGCTCGCGACCTTCCTGACGGCCGCGGGCGCGGGCAGCCTGTGGACGTCGCGATTGCCGCACGCCGGCTCGACCCGGCGGCATCTCACACTCGCGGTCGCCGGCATCGTCGGTCTCGGTACGTTGCTTGCGTTCGCCTTTGATCCACTGCTTGCCCGGTTCGACCATTGGCCGCTCGCCGCCAAGATCGGGCTCTCGACGCTTCTCATCGCCCCGCTCGCTTTTTTCATGGGCATGCCGTTCCCGCTGGCGCTGCGCGAGCTCGAGGCTCCGCTCGTACCCTGGGCGTGGGGGATCAACGGCTGCGCGTCCGTCGTGAGCCCGGTGCTTGCGACCCTGCTCGCCGTGGACCTGGGGTACACGGCGGTGCTCTGGCTAGCACTCGCAGGCTACGCCATCATGCCTTTGATCTTTCCGTCTGCGCAGAGTCGCGAGCGATGGCTGGAATCGAAGCGGAACCCATGAACGCGCCGCAGCCCATCTCTGCGCTGTCGCCCTTGCGCCACCCGGTATTCCGGGCGGTCTGGGGCGCCAGCACGCTTTCCAACATCGGCGCGGTGATCCAGTCCGTCGGCGCCTCCTGGATGATGCTGTCGATCTCCGAGTCGGCGACCATGGTCGCGCTGGTGCAGGCATCGGTTGCGCTGCCGATCGTGCTGCTGGCGCTCGCGGCCGGCGCTATCGCGGACAACGTCGACCGTCGCAGCATGATGATCGGTGCGCAGCTCTTCATGCTGACCGTGTCGGTTGCACTGGCTGTGTGCGCCTGGCTGGGCCTGATCACGCCCTGGTTGCTGCTGCTCTTCACGTTCCTGATCGGATGCGGCATGGCTTTCATCGCTCCGCCGTGGCAGGCATCCGTCGGAGACATGCTGCCGCGGACGGAAGTACCGAGCGCCGTCCTGCTCAACAGCATGGGGTTCAACATTGCTCGCAGCGTGGGCCCGGCAATCGGCGGCATGATCGTCGCAACGGTTGGAGCCGCCGCGACGTTTGCGGTGAACGCGGCCACCTATCTGCCGCTGATCGTGGTGCTCACGCGCTGGCGGCCGCCTGCGAACCCAAGACTGCTACCGCGTGAAACGCTCGGAGTCGCAGTTGCGGCGGGTCTCCGCTACGTTGCCATGTCTCCCGCGATTCATGCGGTCCTGGTGCGATGTGCTGCATTTGGTGTGGGCGCGAGTGCGATCCTGGCATTGATGCCGCTGGTCGCCCGGCATTCGGTCGGCGGCGG
>DATJKD010000076.1:0-3821 GCA_035491795.1 Steroidobacteraceae bacterium
CGACGTCGCAAACGGCAAGGTGGACTATCTTGAAGTCGTCGGGTTCTCGGACCACCGCGTGACTGCTGCGGTCTGGTACCGCCTGCTCAATCTGGGATTCCCGTTGGCTGCAGGCGCAGGTACGGATGCGATGGCGAACTATGCCTCGCTTCGCGGCCCGGTGGGCTTGACCCGCGTCTTCGTCGATACCGGTGGTCGTCGCACCCCCGAGGCCGTGCGCGACTCGATCAAGGCAGGGCGGAGCTTTGTGAGCAACGGTCCACTGCTTGGTCTCGAGATGGCCGGCGAGCAGCCGGGAGCCACCATCTCGCGGAGCGCGCCTGGCGCGCTCGCATTCCGGGTGGCGCTCCGCTCGCCCGTCGCCGTCGACCACCTCGAGCTGGTGTACAACGGACGAGTGGTACGCAGCTTCGTGCTCGCGGGTGACCGTCGCTCGTTCGACGCCGAAGGCGAGCTGCCGGTCGACGCCAGCGGCTGGCTCCTGCTTCGCGCCTGGAACGATGCGGCGGATCCGTTGGTGCTCGATCTCTATCCATATGCGACGACAAGCCCGATCTATCTCGAGCTGCCGGCCCGGCGGCCCGCCGCGACCGGGGATGCGACGTATTTCGCGACCTGGCTCGAGCGGGTCATCACCGCAACCGAGGCCCGCGAAGATTTCAACGACGAGCGCGAGCGCACTGCGACGCTCGACTACCTGCGCTCCGCCCAGCAACGCTATCGCGCACTCGCGGAACCACGGGAGCAGGCGCGATGAGGCGACGACACACGTTGTGATGCAGCGGTCGTCAGCGTCGCTGCTCTACCAGCCGGCCGTAGCGCTTGAGCACCGCGGTAAGCGCCTCGTGATTGATTGCCTTGGCGTAGTGACCGTCGGTGCCCTGCATGTCGCGCGCCGCGATGAGCGTGTTGGTGATCGCTTCCTCGGTGGCCTGCACAGTCGCGACGAAGAGCGGATCCATCTGATCGTTGGCCAGGAACGTGGCTTGCGGCATTGCGCCGCCGGCAAGGGCGGCGTGGTTCGCGGTCGAGAAGGCGACGAACAGATCTCCGGATCCGTTGCCAGCGTTGCTACCCATGCGCGCGAGCCCCATGCCGGCGCGTCGACTGATGCGCTCGAGCTGATGCGGCAGCAGCGGCGCGTCGGTGGCGATCACGATGATGATGGAACCGGTGTCTCCCGCCGCGTCGTCGGCCGCGGAGTAGATGCGGTCGTTGCGCAGGTGCTGGCCGACGGGCGCGCCCGCGATGAGCAGGCTGTCGCGCAGCCCGTAGTTGGCCTGCACGAGCACGCCGAGCGTGTACTTCGTCCCGTCCCTGCCGATCACGCGCGAGGCGGTGCCGATCCCGCACTTGAACTCGTGGCAGATCATGCCGGTTCCGCCGCCGACGTTGCCTTCGGCCACTGCGCCCGATTGCGCACCGGAGAGCGCGGCGTCGACGTGCTCCGGTCGCACATGGAAGCCGTTGATGTCGTTGAGCTCGCCATCCCAGGTCTCGGCCACCACTGGCAACGACCACCAGTAACCGCTCGGATCCGGAGCGCCCGCCCGCACGCGCCATGCGATCGCCGCATCGCGTACGACGCCGACGCTGTGGGTGTTGGTGAGCAGGACCGGCCCTTCGAGCGACCCGGATTCCTCGAGCCATGCGGTGCCGGTCATCTCGCCGTTGCCGTTCAGCGAGAACCAGCCCCCGAAAACCGGGACATCCAGGGTCGCGCGGCCGCGCGGCAGGATCGCGGTCACGCCGGTCCGCACCTTGCGTCCGTCGGTGAGGTCCTTGATGAGCGTGACCTGGCCGACGGTGACGCCAGCGACGTCGGTGATGGCGTTGAGCGGGCCGGGTGTGCCCTCGAACGGAATCCCGAGATCACGCGCACGGGGCTCGGCGGCACCGGCGAGCGTCGACATAAGACCCAGGCACGCGACGAGGATACGTGACATGCAGAACCTCCGAAGTCGGGGCGCCGAGCAGAACACAAACACGCAGGGTGGGCAACGACATGAATGAGGCGACCATTGCAACCACGGTCAGCGGCGCCGGGCCCGTGGCCGCAAAACGCCCGCTCGGATTCTGGATGTGCACCGCCCTCGTGATCGGCAACACGATCGGCATGGGCATCTTCCTGCAGCCGGCGTCGCTTGCGCCCTATGGCTACAACGCACTGATCGCGTGGGCGATCACGATTTTCGGCACCGTGCTGCTGGCGCTCATCTTCGCGAACCTCGCGCGTCGCATGGCGCAGGCCGATGGGCCGTACGAATACGTACGGGCGACGCAGGGCGACGGCGTAGCGTTCCTCGCGATGTGGTCCTACTGGGTGTCGGTCTGGGTGACGAACGCGGCGCTCGCGGTCGGCGTGGTTGGTTACCTGACGGCGGTCCTGCCGGCGCTCGGAGCCCTGCCGCCCGTTCTCGTCGCGGTAGGCCTGATATGGCTGTTCGCTATCGTGAACCTGCTGGGCGTGCGCACCGGCGGCGGCGTGCAGATCGTCACGACGTTCCTCAAGCTCATCCCGATGGCAGTCATCATCGGGCTCGGGATCTGGACACTGCTCGTGGATCCGAGCGCCTACACGCAGAACCTGCCGACGACGCCGGTTACGATGCCGTCGATTCTTGCAGCCTCGACGATCGTGCTGTACGCAATGCTCGGCATCGAATCCGCCGCGATTCCGGCGGGCCAGGTTCACCACCCGGAGCGCACGATCCCGCGCGCTACGATCGCGGGTACCGTGATCACGGCACTGGTGTACATCGGGGTGACGGTGATTGCGCTTTTCATCGTGCCCCAGGCGACCTTGGCTGGCTCGAGCGCGCCCTTCGTCGAAGTCCTCGACCGGCTAGCGGGCGTCGGCGGTGGTCGCTGGCTCGCGTTCTTCGTCGTGATCAGCGGGGTTGGTTGCCTGAACGGCTGGACGATGCTGGCCGGCGACATGACCCGCTCGTTCGCAGCGCGGGGATTCCTGCCAGGGGCCATCGCGCGCTGCAACCGGTTCGGGGCGCCGGCCGTCGCGCTCGTAGCGACGGCCGCGCTCGCGACCGTGCTTGCGCTGATGAACTACAGCAAGTCGCTGGTGGACGGATTTACGTTCCTCACGATCGTCATCACGGCCGCCAACCTGCCGCTCTACCTCTGCTGCGCGCTGGCCCTGGTTGTGGTCTGGCGCCGAGATCGCGCGGGCGTGTCTCGTGCGCTGCTCTGGGTCGGCCTCGGCGGCGCGATCTATACGGTGTTCGTATTCTTCGGCGTCGGTCTCCAGCCATTCCTGCTCGCGCTGGTGCTCGCGGCGGCGGGACTGCCGTTTTATGTATGGCGGCGGCTGCGCGCCGGTGCCGCGGCCGCGCCGACCGGCAGCGCATGAAGGCGCAGCCGGCCGTCGGGGTGCTCGGCATCCCGTTCGATGCGAACTCGAGCTTTCGCCGCGGCCCCGCCCGCGCGCCCGCTGCGATCCGCAAGGCGTTGGGTTCGGAGGCGGGCAATGAGTACAGCGAGCGGGGCGTGCGCGTCTGGCCCAGCGATGCGGTGGTCGATCATGGCGATCTCAAGGTACCGCAGCGCGCCCGCGTGCGCGCGCCGATTGACGCGATCGAGCGAGGTGTCGCGCGGGCCGCGGCCGTCACGCCACGGTTGTTGATGCTCGGCGGCGATCACGCCGTCAGCTACCCGGCCGTCCGCGCCATGGCACAACGCTGGGGACGGCTCAGCATCCTGCATTTCGACGCGCACCCCGACATGTACCCGGAGTACGAGGGCAACCGATATTCGCATGCGAGCCCGATGGCGCGGATCCTCGAAGAGGGTCTGGTCGACCGGCT
>DATJKD010000077.1:0-17314 GCA_035491795.1 Steroidobacteraceae bacterium
ACCTTCCAATCGGTCGTGTCTCCGAACTCGTCGTAGTCCTCGTAGCGCAGCGCTACAGCGCCCGACAGGCGATCGGTCAGATCGGTCTCGACGTCGACATAGCCCGCCCAGCTGTCGCTTTCGAAGCTGCCCGCCGACTCCGGTGTGAACCCCTGGAACCCGTCGGAGCCGACACCGAAGATCGCCGCTGTGGGACCGGGGACCACCGAGGCCTCGTCGCCGGCCTCGATCTTGTACGTCTCGTTTCGGAACTCCGCACCGAAGGCGACGTTGAGCGGTGAGCTCTCGAACGACTGAACGAAGTCCAGGTTGATCCCGCTCTCCTCCTGGGTCAGGGTGCCCGGCTTGAACGACAGCGGTGACAACCGGCCGAGACTCGGGTTGATCGTGTCAGAGAGCGTGTACTCGACCTCGTTCTCGGCGTACCGACCGCTCAGGTCCCAGGTCAGCGTGTCGGTCAGGTCGCCCTTGAGTCCGAGCACGAACGACATGTCGGTCAAATCTGCGCCGAAGTCCGGGTTATAGCCACCCGGAAACTCGGTGTAGATCGGGTTGCGCAACACGAAACCGCTTGGGCTCGAAGCGTCGGCAACCAAATAATCGGCCGGATCGCCGCCGCCCGCCACGATGCTGTCGATCAGGGACTGCGGTGCCGGGTCTGGCAGCCCATCGGACACCAGCTCTAACTCGCCGTCGCCGTTGCAGTCGGCGGGGCGCACCAGAGGACCGTTATCGACCTGCAACGTCCCGCGCGCCCCAAGGCATGTGGGTTGCACCGGTGTGACCACCGGCCCCCGATAGAAGAAGTCCGATGTCGTCGTGTTGTCCATGTAGGTCGCGAAGCCGTACGCCTCGAGCGTGTCGCTCAGATCGATACCCGCATTGACGGCGAACTTGAGTGCCTCGACATCGGGATCGCCCCAGCGCTGGCCAAGCCCGCCCAGCGGAATTTGGTCGTTGCCGACGATCTCGCCAAACGCGGCGGCATCGGGTCGGGGATGGCCGCGCGAAGTGATGTCCGACTCGGAGTACTCGGCCGAGAGATTCGCGAACCCGTCGGGGCCGAGCGGCAAGCCGATGTTCCCGCTGACGGACAGGCGCTCGCCGTCGCTTTCGTAATACTCACCGTACTGCGCGGAGAGCGACCCGCCTTCGGTCGCGTCTTTCAGGATGATGTTGACGACGCCCGCGATGGCATCCGAGCCGTACTGCGCCGCGGCACCGTCGCGCAGGATCTCGACCCGCTGGATCGCCGCGGCAGGAAACGCCGCGAAGTCGACGCCCTGCGAGCCCTGGTTGACTGTTCCCAACGGGGCGAGCTGCAGGTTCACGAGGGCGGAGCGATGCCGGCGCACGCCGTTCATCAGCACCAGCGTGTGGTCGGGCGAAAGATTGCGCAGCGTGACGGGGCGGATGAAGGCGGTGCCGTCCGCGATCGGGAAGCGCTGCGTGTTCAGAGACGGCGTTATCTTGGGCAGGCCATCCGTCAGGTCGAACGCCGCCTGGTCCGAGAGCATTTCGCCGCTCAACATGTCGACCGGCGACAGTGTCTCGGTCGGCGACTGGCCGCCCTTGCGCGTCCCGGTTACGACGATCTCTTCGAATTCCGTTTCCTGCGACAGAGCCGCGGCCGGTGCACCGAGCGCAGTAGCCGTCGCGGCCATGGTGAGAAGCCAATGCTTGGAAGCAGGGCTGAAGCTCATGGTACGTCCCCCCGATTAGGTGGCGAGAGCATACTCCGCAGGCTTCGCGGGAATCCAATCGGGCGTCGCTCGCGGGCCACATCTGGACGCGCACGCAGAAGGCGTGTAATGACGAACAGGGCGAGGTCGCGCAGCACGATTGTTGCAAAACAATCACCACCCGGTGCAGAGCCAGGCGATCGGGTGGCACAATGCCGGTTCCCATGCGGATGTCCTTCAGAAGTACTGCCCGACTGTTTGCCGCGCTCGCGCTCGCCGGCTGCATGGCCGCGCACGGTGCCGAGCCGCCCTTCGACCTGGTAATCCGCGGCGGCCGCGTCATCGATCCGCAGAGCGGTCTGGATGGGGTGCGCAACGTCGGTATCCGGGGAAACAGCATTGCCGCCGTCAGCGAGGCGCCGCTTGACGGTGCGAAGGTGCTCGACGCGCGCGGTCTCGTCGTTGCTCCGGGATTCATCGATCTGCACAACCACGCCTTCGCGCCGCACTCGCAGGAGCTGCGCGTGCTCGACGGCGTCACAACGGCGCTCGAGCTGGAGGGCGGTGTGCTCGAGCCGGTCAAGTGGCTTGCGGGGCACACGGGCAAGTCGCGCTTCAATTTCGGCGCCTCGGCGGGTCATTACGACGCGCGACGCGTGGCCATTGCGCGGACCTTGCAGCGTACGATCGACGACGACACGCCGCCGTCGCAGTTTGCGGGCGAGCCGTCGACACCAGAGCAGATCACGATCGTGCTCGCGGAGCTGTCGCGGGCGCTGGATGAGGGCGGTATCGGCATCGGCTATATGCCGGACTACATGCCGGGGACCAGCCATCTCGAAGGGCTGCGGGTGTTCGAGCTCGCGGGCTCGCGCAACACCATGGTGTTCTCGCATCAGCGCTATGGGTCGATGGTCGCGCCGGGAACCTGGATCGAGGCCGTGCAGGAGCTGGTGGCCGACTCGGCCATCACGGGCGCCCCGATCCACATCTGCCACGTCACGAGCATGAACCTGAGCAAGACACCGATCGTGCTCGACATGATCGATGGGGCGAGGGCCCGTGGCGTCGACGTCACGACGGAGGTATATCCCTACACAGCGTGGTCGACGGGGCTCGAGGAGCCGTTGTTCGACCCGGGCTGGCAGCAGCGATACGAGATTGACTACGGCGACCTCACGCTCGCAAGCACCGGCGAGGTTCTCACCGCGGCGACCTTCGAGAAGTACCGCGCAGAGCAGCAAAGCGTCGTCGGGCAGGGCATACCGGAGTCGGCGATCGAGGCGGCGCTGACACGTCCCGGCGTGATGATCGTGTCCGACGCGGGCGACATCGAGACAGGCAACGAGCATCCGCGCGGCGCCGGAACCAACGGGCGCATTCTCGGGCGCTATGTTCGCGAGAAGCAGGTGCTGACACTGCGGGACGCGATCGCACGGATGAGCTACCTGCCGGCGCAGCGTCTCGAGCGCGTCTCGGAGGACATGAAGCGCAAGGGTCGAGTGCAGGAGGGCGCCGATGCCGATCTCACGGTGTTCGACCCGGCGACGGTCACGGACCGCGCCGTGTTCGGCGACTCCGACAAGCCATCGAGCGGCTTTGTCCACGTGATCATTGGCGGCGTGCCAGTGGTTCGCGACTCGCGGCTCGTCGATGGCACGTTCCCCGGTCAGCCGGTCCGGGGCAACGGTGCGCGCTGATGCGGCGCGAGCTTCGCTGTCGGACGGAGCTGTGGACGCTCGATGAACCGTTCGTCATCGCCGGACTCGTCCAGCGAGACACGGAACTGATCGTGGTCGAAATCGGCGGCGGTGGACACGTCGGCCGCGGTGAGACCGAGCGCGACGACCTGATTGCGACCGGCCGCTCGAACGTGCGCCAGGAGATCGAGCGGGCCCGCGAAGCCATCGAGCGGGGAGCGGGTCGCCAGGATCTCCTGGAACTGCTCCCGGCCGGGGCCGCGCGCAGCGCACTGGATTCCGCGCTCTGGGATCTCGAGAGCCGGATAGAGCAGACCCCGGTGTGGACCCTGGCCGGTCTGCCGCCGCCGCGCCCGGTGACGACGGCCTATACGCTGCGTGCCGCTCCGGCGCCGCTGATGGCCGATGACGCGAGCCGCAACTCGGGGCGGCCGCTGCTCAAGCTCAAGCTCGAAGGCGCGCGGGCGAGCGAGTGCGTCGAAGCCGTGCGCGCCGCCGCTCCGCGCGCCACGCTCATCGCGGACGCGAACGGTTCGTTGTCCGCGGACCTGCTCCCGGAGGTCATGGAAACCTGCGAGCGAAATGCTGTCGCGATGCTCGAGCAGCCACTGCCGCCCGGCGCCGACGACGCGTTGGGTCGCATCGAGCATCGGGTCGCGGTGTGCGCGGACGAGAGCTTTCTCCACCGCGGCAGCCTCAGCGATGTGGCGGGCAAGTACGACATGGTGAACGTGAAGCTCGACAAGACCGGTGGTCTCACAGAAGCGATACTGTCGATCGCGGCGGCCCGGGAGCAGGGGCTGCGAATTATGCTCGGTTGCATGCTCGGCACGTCGCTCGCGATGGCGCCGGCGCTACTGCTCGCGTCTCAGGCCGAGTACATCGACCTCGATGGGCCGCTGATGCTCGGTCGCGATCGGACCGGGGGCCTTCGCTACGTCGGGAGCACCGTGCACCCGTCGGACGGCGGCTTCTGGGGCTGGTCTGCATGATCATCGACATTCCGCGACCCTACCTGCTCTTTCTCGGCGACGTGCAGGACGAACTGTCGGCCAAGACCGCCTTCGGGATCCGGGACTGGCGCCGTGACGACTGCGTCGGGCAGCTGCGGCTGCTGTCGGGAGGGGTCGACCTCGGGCTTCCGGACCTCACACCGGCCGAGGCGCGCGCGCGGGGCGCCCGGACGATGATCATCGGCGTCGCCAACAGCGGCGGCTACATTGCGGAGGCCTGGGTGGCTCCGCTGCTCGCGGCGGTCGAAGCAGGCCTCGACATAGCCGCGGGAATGCACCAGCGCCTCGCCGACATCGCATCCGTCGCGGCTGCCGCAGGCCGCGCGGGTGTCAGCTTGCACGATATCCGCCAGCCGCGAAGTTCGTTTGCCGTAGGCACGGGTCGCAAGCGTTCCGGCAAGCGCCTGCTCACGGTCGGCACCGACTGCGCGGTCGGCAAGAAGTACACCGCACTCGCGATCGACCGCGAGCTGCGCCACCGTGGCATCGCATCCGACTTTCGCGCCACCGGACAGACCGGGCTCCTGATCAGCGGGCGCGGGATCGTCATCGATGCGGTCGTGGCGGATTTCATCGCCGGCGCGGCCGAGGAACTGTCACCAGCGAACAATCCCGATCACTGGGACGTGGTGGAAGGGCAGGGATCGCTCCTGCACCCTTCGTATGCGGGCGTCACGCTCGGACTGATCCACGGCACACAGCCCGACGCGCTCGTGCTGTGCACCGACCCGCTGCGCCGCGAGCTCGACGACATGCCGGGCTTCGCGCTGCCCGACGTCGCCGAGTGCGCCACGCGCCACGTCGAGGCGGCGCGGCTGACGAATCCGGGCGCGCGCTGCGTGGGCGTAAGTGTGAATACCTCGAAGATGTCGCGCGAGGCGGCCCACGAATGCACGCGGGCCATCGCCTTAACTATGGGTGTGCCGTGCGTCGATCCGATGCGCGATGGCGTTGCAGACATCGTCGGGTACCTGCTTGGATCAGATGAGCGGCAACCGTCGTCTCACGAGGACGCTTGAGCCGTGTTCGCAATGCGGAGGGCGACATGACGCGAATCGAGCTGGCTGCCGATGGGCGGCTGCGCCGCCGGGTGATCGCGAGCATCGCAGGCACGGGTGCGCTCGCACTCGCGCCCGCGCGCCTGATCACGGCCTCTATCGGAAGCTCAGCGGAGCTGGGCTTCAGTGAGCTCCCTGACGGGGCGCTCGCGGAGCAGAGCCTGCAAGTGCTGCCGGGTAAAGTGCCGCTCATCCGCAAGACCGCCCGCCCACCCAACTTCGAGACCCCGATCGAATACTTCCGGACGCCCATCACCCGCAACGACGCATTCTTCGTGCGCTGGCATCTGTCCTCGATCCCCGAACTCAACGCGGCGAGCTGGGTGCTGACCGTGGGCGGCGACAGCCTGCAGCGCGAGCAGTCGTGGACGCTGGCGCAGCTGCGGAGCGAATTCGAGCCGGCCCAGGTCACCGCCGTGTGCCAATGCTCCGGCAACCGACGCGGGCTGTTCGAGCCGCACGTCCCAGGCGTGCAATGGGGCGTCGGTGCGATGGGCAACGCGGCCTGGCGCGGCGTTCGGGTCAAGGACGTCCTGGCACGCGCGGGGCTCAAGGAGGACGCGATCGAGGTCGTCTTCGACGGCGCGGATCGCGGCGCGCTTGACGGCATTCCGGACTTCGTGAAGTCGCTGCCGGTCGAGACCGCGCTCGATCCCGATACGCTGATTGCGTTCGAGATGAACGGCGAGCCGCTGCCGCCGATGAACGGCTACCCGGCGCGGCTGGTCGTTCCTGGCTGGACGGGCACCTACTGGGTCAAGTCGCTGGTCGGCATCCGCGTGGTGCCGACGCCCGAAAGCGGTTTCTGGATGGGCACTGCCTATCGGCTGCCACGCGGCAAGTTCCGCACCCGGAGCTTCAGTTCCCAGGTGAAGGAAGCGAACGAGCCGATCACGACCATGGTCGTGAATTCGCTGATCACATCATTGCATGCCGGGCAGCAGATCCAGCGCGGTCGACCGATCGAAGTGCGGGGTCTTGCGTGGGACGGCGGCTCCGGCATCGCGCGGGTGGATGTCTCGATCGACGCCGGGGCGAGCTGGCGACCCGCCACGCTGGGCCAGGATCTCGGGCGCTATTCCTTCCAGGAGTTCGAGCTGCGCGCTCCAGCCGTCGGGACGGGTGAGCACGTCGTGATGGCGCGCGCCACGAGCCGCGCGGGCGAGACGCAGGTCGAACGGCTGATCCATAACCCGTCCGGGTATCACCACAACGTGATTCAACAGGTCCGTGTCGAAGTCGTATGACCAGACATCGCATGAGCACACGCGTCACGAAAGTCGTTGTCATGGCAGGGGTGGTCGCGGCCTGTGCCGCGCGGCTGTCGATCGCGCAAGTGCCCACCCCGACGCCGGCGGTGACGCCGAAGGCGGCCGTACAGGCACCCTCCGACGAGCTTGCCGACGCGCCCGGCAGGGAGAAGGCCGCGCAGTGTGGCGCTTGTCACAGCCTCGATTACATCCGGATGAATTCGCGGTTCCTCGATCTCACCGGCTGGACCGCGGTCGTCAACAAGATGATCAAGGCATTCGGCGCGCCGATTCCGCAGGACGACGTCGACGCGATCGCGCGCTACCTGGCAGAGCAGTACGGAAAGCCAGCGGCGACGCCGTGAACTGCAGGTGAGCGCGCGATTGGCCGCTGCAGCACAAAGGCTGCCGGTCAGCGTGGCACGAGCGCGACGACGCGCACCGGGCCGCCCGACCCTCCACGGATCTTCATCGGAAGGGCGATCACATGAAACCCGGTTTCAGGAACCTGGTCCAGGTTGGTCAGGTTCTCGAGTCCGCCGACATTGGCTGCGGCCGCGATGCGGTGTACGAGAAAGTCGCGCGACCGACCGAAATCGATCGATGCAGTATCGACACCGAGTAACGCGACGCCACGATCCTTGACCAGAATGCGTGCGGCTTCCTCACCGTAGCTCGGGAACTCCAGGCCGCTCGCGTCCTCGGCGGATTCACTGCCGAAGTACGCCTTACGATCCGGCCAGTACTGGCTCCAGCCCGTATGCAGCAAGACGATCGTCCCGGGGCGGATCACGCCCCACTTCTGCTCGAAACGACGGATGTCCTCCGGCTGCAGACGATAGCTGTGATCCCTGGTCGCCTGCTCGCGCACGTCGATGCGGACCGCCGGCGCGATCAGCTGCGTGAGTGGGAGCTGGTCGGTCGTCGTGCCGTCCCGCGCAAAGTGAACAGGTGCGTCGAGGTGCGTGCCGCCGTGCTCGGGAGCGCAGAATCGGTTCGCTGAGTAGAAGTACCCGCCGGGGGTCTCGCCATTCGCCAGCTGCTCGAGCTCGAATCGCGGGACAGGACGACCCGGCCAGTACAGCGTGTCTGCGCCATAGGCGTGACCCAGATCCAGCAGGCGGTAGCCTGAGAGGTCGAACGGGTCAGCCTGGGCGGCGAGCGAGGCCAGCAGGCCCGCAAACAACGCCATGCAGCACCGCTTGTTCATACCGTATCCTCCGAATCGCAGCCGCGCACCATCTCATCCGTTGCGCGGAAAGGCTTACGTCGACATCCTGTGGACGAGTCGACCCAGGGTTCCGATCGCAGCCGCGACGTCGGGAGACCAGCCGCAGCCGTAGTTGAGGCGGATGTAGTTCCGGAACCCCGCCTTCGCGGAGAAAACGATGCCGGGCATGATGCCGATCCGGCACTCGAGCGCCGCACGGAAGAGCTCCATGCTGTCGACTCCGGGCGGCAGCCTGACCCAGAGCACCATGCCGCCGGCCGGACGCGCGACGCAAGTGCCGGTCGGGAATGCGGACGCGATCGCATCGAGAAACCGCTCGGCGCTCTCCGCGAGCATCCGCCGCAGCCCGGTCAGGAATCGGTCATATCCGCCGCTTGCGAAATATCGGGCCAGCACGCGCTGCTGCAGCGTGGGTGCGGCGACCGATGTGAAAAATTTCGCGCGCTGGATCTCACGCGCCCATGCGGGACTGATTGCCCAGCCCACCCGGTAACCGAGCGCAATCGTCTTCGAGACCGACCCGCAGGAGATCACGAGACCCTGCGTGTCGAAGCGACGCAACGAGTCGGGTCGTCCCGCTCCGAAATGCAGCTCGCCGTAGAGGTCATCTTCGACGATCGGGACGCCCGCGCCCGTCAGCGCCGATACGAGATCGCGCTTGGCCTCCGCCGGCGTCAGGCTGCCGGACGGATTGTTGAAGTTGGGCATCAACACGGCCGCTGCGAGCCGCTGCCCGCCGACCGCGCCGCGGATGGCGTCGACGTCGATGCCGCGGGCGGGATGATTCGGTATCTCGACAACCTTGAGCCCGAGGTGCTCGACGGCCTGCAGCACGCCGAAGTAGGTCGGCGATTCGACGAGGATCGTGTCGCCCGATTTGCACAGCACACCGAGCGACAGCGTCACCGCGTCCATGGTGCCGCCGGTGATGACGATATCGTCGGGGTTGGTTGCCGCACCGGCGAGCACCGCGCGGCGCGCCACCTGCCTCCGCAGCTCGTAGTCGCCTGGCGGCAGCACGATTTCGCCGGCGTGATTGGGGTGGTCGCGCAGCTCATCGCGTATCAGCCGGTTCAGGCGCCGGTTGGGCGAGAACTCCGGGGGAGCGCAGGCCATATTGAGCTGAACAAGGTCGGTGCGCTGGATCGCTTCGCGACAGGCATCGAGCACGTCCGCGGCGATGCTGCGCGGCCGTGTGGAGCGGATCTGCCGCGGCGGCGGTTCGGGCAGGCGCTCTCGCAGACGCGCACGTACGAAATACCCGGACTGCGGTCGCGCCTCGATCAGGCCCAGCGACTCGAGATGCGTGTACGCCTGGACGACGGTCGAGACGCTCACGCGCGCGGAGCGGCTCATCGAGCGTACCGACGGGATCCGCTCCGAGACGCGCAGCGCGCCCGAGGAGATCTGACCCGCGACGAGGCCGGCGACCCGCTCGTAGAGAAGTGGCTCAGCTGATGACATCGCGATGACCCGAGAGGATGGTGCGACGGGCGACTGTACCGGTCAATATTCACTATACCTGAATCTGTACTGTTGCCAAGGTCCGCGGCAGATTGCGCTCATGAGCACTGCCACGTTGAAAGCGCGCATCACGCTCGCGTACGGCTGCATCTACCTGGTCTGGGGCACGACCTACCTCGGCATCGCGGTCGCCATCCAGACGCTGCCGCCGTTTACGAGTGGCGGCGTGCGCTTCCTGCTCGCCGCCGCGCTGATGTTCGCGTGGCTGGCGCTGCGCGATCCCGCGCAGCTCCGCGGGCTACCCTGGCGTCATGCGCTGCTGTCGGGCGCGCTGCTCGGCGGCGCGGGCAACGGCTTTGTCGTCTGGGCGCAGCAGGGACTGCCTTCGGGTACGGCAGCGCTGATCGTCGCTGCGATCCCGGTGGAGGTGCTTCTGCTCAACTGGGCGTTTTTCGAACGCAGCAGGCCAACCCGGCGGGCGCTCATCGGCACCGGGCTCGCGCTCGCCGGCGTGACGACGATCGTCGCGACCCGGCAGGGGATCGGCGGCGACACCTCGCCGATCTACCTGGTGGTGATCCTGCTCGGAGGGATCGCGTGGAGCATCGGCACGCTGCAGCAGAGACGAGCGACACGACCGGCGCATCTACTCGGCGTAGCAAGCGTGCAGATGCTGGCAGGGGGGCTGTTCCAGGGGTCGATGGCGCTCGCGACCCGGGAGTGGATCGGATTCGATCCATCCCAGGTCTCCGTGGCCTCCGCGGTCGCGGTGCTGTATCTGGCGGTATTCGGCAGCATTATTGCCCTTACCTGCTATGTCTGGCTCCTGACGCAGGAGCCGGCGCAGAAGGTGGCGACCTATGCGCTCGTGAACCCGGTCATTGCCGTGCTGCTCGGAGCGATCGTGCTCGGCGAGACCATCACATCCGCGACCGTCGCGGGCGCGCTGCTTGTGATCGCAGGCGTGGCGCTCGTCCTGTTCCAGAACCTCAAGGCGCCGAAGCTGCCGTCGATGCCGGTGGGCGTCTCGCGTGGCGCGCGCGCGCCCGCATCCGTCGACCGATGACCAGGCGTCAATTACGGCGCTGAGTTCCTCCCCGGGCGTTAAGTCAGCCCGGGCTGGCCTGGCGAATTCCAGCGCAAGAATCGGATGGCTCGGCAACGCCTCTAGAAGCACGATGCGTCGCACGCCGGTTCACGCAAGGAGATGTGTCGTGACATTCCGCATTACGGGCCTCGACCCGCAGCCCTTCCGTCATCTTTTCGGCCTGCCCGCCAATGAGCTGCGCAAGCTTGGTGTCATGAGGTATCTGGTCGACGCCAAGCCCGGGTTTCCCGATCGGATCGAGGTCCGCGACGCCGAGCCGGGCGAGTCCGTGCTTCTCCTCAACTACGCTCATCAGCCGGCCGACAACCCGTACCGCTCCAGCCATGCCATTTTCGTGCTGGAGGGCGCGAGCGCGGCGTACGATCGCGTCGACGAAATCCCGGACGTGATGCGCATTCGGCCGATTTCGCTGCGCGCTTTCGATTCCGACGATCTCATGGTCGACGCCGATGTGGTCGACGGCCGCGAACTCGAGAGTCTCATCGAGCGGTACCTGGTCGATCCGCGCGTCGTCTATCTCCACGCGCACTACGCCAGGCGCGGCTGCTACGCGGCTCGCATCGACCGTGCGTGATGCGCAAGGCGCGGTAAACGATCAACGGCGCCTCTCGTCACCTGGTGGGCTGCTGCACAGCGGCAGCTACTCCGGCGCCATACCCTTCGCTCGGAGCTCCTCGATCGCGGACTCACTCTTGGCCAGGTGAGCCAGGCCCATGCCGCGCAGGATGTGCGATGCCTTGGTGAACTGGATGTTTTCATATCCTACGATCTCGACCCGGTTGCCCCAGGGATCGCGAAAGTCGAGAAACGGTCCGGCCAGCGGCTCGATGCCGGCCTCGGCCAGCGTATCGCGCACAGTTTGCTTGTCGTCGACGACGAGACCCACGTGACGGTCGTCATCCGGAGTCTGACGGCGGCCCTTCTGCAGCGCGAGGAACTGATCGCCGAGATCGATAAAGGCCGCCGATTCTGTCCTGCTGCGAAGCTTGAAATCGAACAACCGGCCGTAGAAGGCCAGGGCTTCGTCGATGTCTCCGACCTCCAGAGCGATGTGATTGAAGCCGATTACCTTTGCCTTCCTTGCCGCCATGAGAATCTCTCCCCAATGAACTTCACACCTGCCACGAGTCTGAACCGTCCTGGACGCCGGCACGATCCTCGAGTGCCAAGCCGTCGAAACCTTTTACATATTGATACAGTCGGGCGGTGGCATCAGGCCTGTAAGTACCTGAGTACGCTCGCTTCCTGAGCCGCGGTACGCCTTATGCATGATTGATCGTCAAGCCGCCAAGTTGCGAGCGCGGAGGCGTGGTCCCTCTTCGAAGGAGACTCACATGCATCCACCCCGAATTCGTAAATTTTTCATCGCGCTGCTCGTTGCATCCACCGCACACTGGGTCGCGCCCAGCGCCTACGCCGCGACGCTACTGGTCAGCAGCGGCGACACGGACACCGTTCTCCGTTACAACGCCGCGACCGGTGCGTTCATCGATACCTTCGCCTCCGGCGGCGGGCTCGATGATCCCGAGGGCCTCGCGTTCGGTCCGGATGGCAACCTCTACGTGACCAGTCGCAGCAACGCCGTGCTGCGCTACGACGGAACGACCGGTGAGTTCCTCGGGGTTTTCGCCACGGGAGGCGGGCTCGTCGACCCTGCCGGCCTCGTATTCGGTGCGGACGGCAACCTCTACGTCAGCAGCGGTGAGAGCGGGGACGTGAAGCGCTTCAACGGCACGACCGGAGCCTTCATCGATACCTTCGCGTCCGGCGGCGGGCTCGAAAGCCCCGAAGGGCTGCGTTTCGGTTCCGACGGCAACCTCTATGTCAACAGCGGTGATGGCGACGCAGTGTTGCGTTACAACGGTGTGACGGGCGCGTTCATCGATGAGTTCGCCACGGGCGTCGATGATCCGCTCGAGTTGCTCTTCGGCTCGGACGACAATCTGTACGTGAGCAGCGCCGGCAGCAGCGCGGTGTTGCTTTTCGATGGAGAGACCGGGGACTTCATCGGCGTGTTCGCCTCCGGCGGCGGCGCCGAGGAAACCGAAGGAATCGCTTTCGGCCCTGACGGCAATCTCTATGTCGCGAGCGAAGCGACGGACGAAATAATGCGCTACAACGGCATTAGCGGCGCTTTCATCGACGTGTTCGTCGAGGAAGGCAGCGGCGGGCTCGGCGAGCCGACCTTCATGATCTTTGCGCCGCAGGTCGTGCCCGAGCCGGGCACGCTTGCGATGCTCTGGGTCGGACTCGCAGGTCTCGCACTTTGCAGGCTTCGACGGTTCAGGGCAGGCCCAGCGCGTCCATCAACAGGCGGGCGAACTGCGGTCCTTTTCCGGCTTCCTCGTGCTTGAAATATACGTACACCTCCCGACAGCCGGCGGCCCGGTCGCGGATGACCTCCGCCCAGCGCGCGATGTCGGCGGGCGTATACCCTTCGTCGCGCAACCGGAAATACGCGTAGTCCGCCGTGAGTTCGACAGGCGTCGCCATGGTCTCGCTATCCGCAATGCAAAGCGCGAGGTTTCTAGCCCTCAATCGTCCATACACCTCATCGTTCAGCCACGAGCCATGACGGAACTCGAAGGCGGCCGCCACGCCCGGAGGAAACGTGTCCAGAAATGCATCAAGCACCACGAGGTCCTGCTTGAAGTACGGCGGCAGCTGAAAAAGGAGAGCGCCGAGCTTGGGCTCGAGCGTCGCGGCGGTCTCGACGAAGTACCGCAGGCGTTCCGCACAGTCCTTGAGTCGCGCGTCATGCGTGATTCGCTTCGGGGCCTTGAGCGTGAGTTTGAATCGCTCCGGCGTGACAGCGAACCAGCCGGCGAGGATCTTCCTGTTCGGCGTGCGGTAATAGGTGTAGTTGATCTCGACGGTCGACAGCCGTTCGGCGTAGTAGGGCAGCATCTTCGTGGCGGGCAGCTTCTCCGGGTAGAAGCTTCCTTTCCACTCCGGGTAGTTGTACCCGGACGTTCCCACCCAGATGGCCATGCGAGTCGCCCGTCCCCTGGTCAGCGGTCGTTCGCCGCGCGCGCGAAGTCGGCGAGGCCTGCGAATCCTACTGTATCCAAAGCTGCACCAAACGGCACCGTGGTTTATTGTTGGATTCATGACTGGACGTCAAGCCGTCGACCGCGGAGACAGGCCAATGTCTGATTGGCAGGTCGACTTCATTAAGCAAGGCGCATTGCCAAAGCTGGCATGGCTGGCCGAGGTTGCGACCGACGCCCGGGTCGTCACCGTGCATCACGGCAGTGCGGTGGAGACTCGTCCGCACTGGTTTGTCGAAGGCACCTGGGATGGCCGCTTCGAGGCGGGCGATTTTCACCGCGCGGAAAATCTCTTCGGCAGCGGGATGCGCGTAGATGGATCGACATTGACGTTCTGCGCGTCGGTTGCGCTGGTCGACCGGCTGTTCCATGTCGCGTGGAACGACCGGTTGCTGGTCTCCAACAGCCTGATCCAGCTGCTCGCGAGGACGGGCGCGCGCCTCGATCCGCGGCACAACTACCGGAAGGAATCGTTTGCGTCGGGACGCGGGATCAAGCACTACCCTCGCTCCTTCAAGGTCCTTCACCCGGAGATCCGCGAGATCTTCCAGGACTATCACTGCAACCTGGTCATAGCGGAGGGCCGGATCGAGCGGCAACTGCGTTCGCAACCGAGACGGTTCGCATCCTTCGAGGAGTATTACGACGCTTTGCAGAGCGCGCTGGCGAGAATCAGCGACAACTACCGGAGTGCCGCCCGGCGGCATCAGGTCTCGGCATTTGCGACCACTTCGACGGGCTATGACTCGGTCGCGGCGACCGTCCTTGCATGGGCGTCGGGTGTCGCGGAGACCTTTACCATCGAGATCCCCGAAGGCGCGGACGCACACGAGCACGACAGCGGTGTGCGCATCGCGCAAACCCTTGGGCTTACTACGCGTGGTCTGCCGTCGGCACGACTCGGACGGCCGGACCTCGAGCGCTACTTGCTCGCGGCGACGGTGGAGGGCAGCGAAGTATTTCTCGAGAACGTCGCCCACTTCATCGGCTCGAAGTGCTCCGCCGCGACGCTCTACACCGGATACCACGGCGACGTCGTCTGGAAGCGAACTGCCGGTCCACCCGAGTCGAGCGATGATATGCAGCGCAAGGATGTGTCGGGACTCAATCTGTCCGAAGTCAGGCTGGCAGCGGGGTTCTTCAATCTCGCCGTGCCGTTTATCTACGGGCGGAACATGGCCGACATCACCGCGATCAGCAGCTCGTCTGCCATGGCCTCATGGTCGCTCCCGCAGGATTACGATCGGCCGATTCCGCGACGCATCGTCGAGTCGGCCGGCGTCCCGCGCGACCTGTTCGGGCAGCGCAAGCGCGCGCAGGTACGCTTCTACGGCGACCCGAGAGATCCGGCTCTACGGGCCGAGTTTCGTGCCTATCTGCGGTCCATGGCCGGAACCCTGCAGTCGCGCCTGAGGTTGATCGAATTGCTGCACAGCGTCGACCACGGGTTGATGATGCTGCTGCGGCGCGTGCTCGGGCTAAAGCAAACACCGAGCCTGCTGCGGTTGATCGCCCCCGATCACTTCGACCGGCGCAGCCTGGTCTTCGTCTGGGCAGCCGGCAGCCTCGCGTCCCGCTTCGAGTCGGCCTATGCCGTGAGTCCGCAGCTACGCCGCGAGCCCGCAGGCGCGCGCGACCGCATCGCGATAGCGCAGCCAGAGCTTTAGCGATTTCTCCACGCATCCGATGACGGCCTGCTGGTGCCGCAAGCCGTCTGCCCCGGCGACGACCATCGCATAGGCGTGGTGGCGATGCCCGCCTTCGACCTTTTGATGCGCCCGCGTCAGGTCCATGAAGGCGGGCGGCAGGCCGTGATACCGAACGAGCGGATGCCGGCGTACGGCGTCTTCGATCTCCCGTTCGGTCTTCGAGTCGCCGTGGTGAAGAATCTCAGCTCGATCGTTCATGCTGCCTTCGACGAAGATCGCCATCGTCGCCGCGGCGCGGACCCAGTCACGCTGAAGAGTGACGCGATCCAGCCAGGCGCGGTAGGCGCGGGCCGCAGGCAGGAACCGGATGTTCTTGAAATCCGGCTCGGAGAAGCCCAGGCCTCTCATCATCAGGAGAAAAAGCTCGGAGTGCGACCTGCCAAACGACAGCCCGCCCGTGTCCTCTTCATAGATATTCTCGGCCAGCATGCGTCGCACCGCCGGCGGGGGATTCCTGGCGTGAATCCGCGCGAGCAGCACCGGGAAGTCGCAGACGTAGGTGGCAAATTCCTGCTGGAAGTGGACCTTGAGCTGCGCCGCGCTGATGTCCGGGCCGCTGAATGCGGGCCACGCCCAGTGATTCTTCCGGTCCATGATCGACAGCAGCCGCTCGCGGAACTGCGCCGGAGCCAGGGGACGCGGCCTCCGCCGCCCGGGGGTCCGTCGCAGCGCGCGATCGTCGAGCGCCGCCCCACCTTCGTCGGCACCGATCCCGGTCAGGTCGCGAAATGGCTGCATATTTGACTCCGCTTATAACGGCACACATCGGCTCCGCATGTGTATCCATGGAACAACGAAGCACGTTTCGTGCCGGTTGACAGCTGACGCCCGGCGAGTCAAGGGTTTAGCGGATCGGCGCTGAAGGCGAGGGGGTCATTTGTCAATTCCGTCGACGGTACGTTTGGCTCAGGCGACGGGTTGATCGGCGCGGCGGGTCTCCGGGCGAACTTAGCCGTGCCCTCTGGATCAAAAAGAGTGGCACCCCAGCAAACCGGCGAATTTGACGCCAGGAGATTCGCGATGAACGCCCGCTTTCCACTGATACTTCTGACTGCAGCTGTCCTTGCGGGATGTGCAGGTCAAAGTGCGCGTGAGCGCGATACGGAAGCGTACGAGCTGTACCGGGACTTCGCCGGCGCGCCGGTTGACGAATTTACCTACCTCGGCACCTACGATGGCTGGCGTTCGCTGGGTAAGAACGTGCTCGCCGTCCAGACCGGGATCCGCGACGCGTACCTGATCACCGTGCAGGGGCCGTGTTCCGAGCTGCCCTTCGCCAACACCATCGCCCTGACGTCGACAGGCAACACCGTTAGACGCGGCCTAGATTCGGTGCGGGTGGGCGGCGACAACTGCACGATCAGGGAAATCCGCCCGGTGGACTACGCCGGGTTGCGAAAGGCGCAACGCGAGGATGCCGCTCGCGAGCAGGCGCGGCGCGAGCAGTCTGCGCAGACCGGCTCGGGCTGACCGGTCATCCGGCGGCGTGGCCGATCACTGCATCGATCCACGTCGCAAGCGTACGCGTCAGGTCGCCCCGAACCTCGGCGTCGGTACGACCGCATCGCGCCGGTACATGGAAGGAATGATCGGCGTCCCGGAAGAGCTTGAGCTCGGCACGATCGGCGAGCCTTGCAACGACCGGCTCGATCAGATCGAGCTTTGCGAAGTCGTCGCGCGTTCCCTGAAGAAACAGCATCGGGACCTGTATGCCGACCAGGTGCTGGGCGCGTGACTCCGAGGGCTGTCCCGGCGGATGCAGCGGAAATCCCAGAAAGACCAAGCCGCGGACCGCGGGCAGCGGATCGTTGGCCTGCGCCTGCGAGGTCATGCGGCCGCCGAAAGACTTGCCGCCGGCAAAGAGCGGAGCCGCGGGTGTCCGCGCGGCCGCCGCGGTCACGGCCGCCTGAACGGTCGCATGACAGGTGTCCGGTGAATCCGGGCGCTTGGAGCCCCGTTCCATGTACGGGAACTGGTAGCGCAGCGTCGCAATACCGTGGTCTGCCAGCTCCGCGGCTACCGCCGCCAGAAAGGGATGGCGCATCCCTG
>DATJKD010000078.1:0-12970 GCA_035491795.1 Steroidobacteraceae bacterium
ACGGCGCGCCCGGACAGGTCCTCGAGCATCTTCTTGGTGCGCGTGACATCGGCCATGAATGCCGCGCGGTCGAGCATCGTTGCGCGCGTGTGATCGTACCCGTGACTTGCGAGCTCATGACCGTCGTCGACGATCCGGCGCACCAGGGACGGGTCGCGCTCGGCCACCCAGCCGAGCATGAAGAAAGTCGCACGAACGCCGTGCTCGGCGAAGGCATCGAGGACGCGGCCCGTATTCAGCCCGACGCGGGAGGGATGGCGCTCCCAGGCGTCACGCCGGATCCGGTCCTCGAAGGCGGCGACCTGGAAGTGCTCCTCCACGTCGACCGTCATCGCATTGCACGGCGAGGCCGACGCGTATCGTGCATGCTCCTCGAGCATCTGCTGTGCGGGCGGGTGCAATTGCGCGCTCCATGAAACTAGAACTGGTAACGGAACCGCAGGGCAGCCCACTCACCGTCGTATTCGCGATCGCCGGAACGCGCCAGGAAACCCACTTCTCCGCTGGCGAGGAAGTTCCGGTATGCCTCCCAGGTCAGGCGCAGCGTTGCGTCCCGGTCGTAGCCATGAAAGGAAACCGGACCCGGCGTCGGGATGGTCTGCTGCCCGCGCAGGATGTCCTCGTAGCGCACCTCGATCTCACCATACAGGTCTCGGCCGATGTCACGCGCGACGTTGAACAGAACGCCCTCGGTATCCTCATCCGGCAGCGGGGCCTGGATGTACTCGCGCTTGCGGTCGTAGAGGTCGAGCCGCACGTGCGTGCGCGCGCCCTCGGCGATGGCTGTAAACATCATGTCCTTCCGGACGTATGGGAACGCCGACAGGAACGAGAAATCATCCGGCGGGGGCAGCGGAAAGTCATCCGGGTCGAAGTCCACGCCGATCCTGCGCGTTTCGACCTCCGGGTCCTCGGAGTAGGACGCCCTGAGCGTCAGCCACCGGGACTCGCGCCGCACCTCGACGCTGTAGCTGTCGCCGAAGAACCGCTCACCGTAGCGGGCATCGACATACGTGCGGCTGTCCGGCTGCCAGCGAAATCCTGCATGCCAGAACTCGGCGTCGAGCCCGCCCTCTGTCGTAGTCTCCTCGAGGTCGGTCTCGACCCCGCCGTCGGCCACCAGACGCAGGGTCCGGGTGAGCCTCAGCGAGGTGTCGATTCCCGCCCGCTCGTAGCGATACGGCAGGCTGCGCTCGTAGTCCGATTGCTGCCTTTCATAGAATCCCTTGAGCGTCGCCGCTCTGTCCGGATCGCTGGTGCCGAGACTGACGTAGGCGCGCTGGTCCTCGGAGTCCTCGTTGAAGCCGGTGAAGAGCGAATCGGAGTTCGCCACGTCGTCGGAATCGAGGTACCAGACGCGTCCGTACGTGTAATTGGCATCGAAACGGAACCCGCCCAGCTGTTTGCTGAGCCTCGGGGTCACGGAAGCCCGTCCGGTCTCTTCGACGTTCGAGCGATTGAACAGGCCCGTCCCGCCGTAGTTGGTCCCCTGCCCGGCGTCGATGATCGAGTCGCTGTACCCGGCCGTCGCGTCGATCCAGAACAGGTCCTGGGCGAGCATGTAAGTCCCGTGCGCGCTCAACAGGTGGGACACCGAGTCGTATTCCGACGCCTCGAAGGCTCGCGCAATCAGTGTGTAGTCGAGCATCGCGTCCGCGCGGGCACTCCGGTAGGAGGCAAACAGGCCGGGGGCGCCCTCGATACCGGCCGTGTCGATTTCGTCCGCCGAGTTCTCGGCCAGGTTGATATTGCCCACGAAATACAGCGCGGAGTCGATTCGTGCCTTCAGCTCGAGCCCCGGCGGCCGCTTTTCGGGATCCTTCTCGCGAACGAACTGCGACCGCAGGTCGTAGCCATAGGGTTCTGCCTTCGCGGCGACTCCGTGGAGCAGGATCAGGGTCAGCGCGAACCGGATTGCGGGATTCGACAGACCGCGACCTGTCATCTTGCTGCACTCCTGCCGTAACCGTAGTAGTAATGGCTGTAATAGCGGCTGACGAGCGAAGGCTCGACCCGGTTCAGCACGGCGCTCACAGGTCGCGAACGGTCGATCAGGCTCAGTGCCTCGGTCAACACGCGCTGTTCGGTAAAGTCCGCGCGGACGACCATGAGAACCTGCCCCGCGTAACGTGTCATGACCTGCGCCTCGTTGGTGGCGAGCACGGGTGGCGAGTCGACGATCACTACGCCCGGCGACGTCCGCGCGCACAGCTGCCCGACCACCACGTCCATGCGCATGCTGGCAAGCAGCTCCGGCGCATTGTCGTGGCGCACACCCGCAGGCACGACTTCGAGCTGTGGGATGTTGGTCGAGCAGACGACGTCATCCAGCACCAGCGCGGTATCGCGCAGCAGGTTGGTGATGCCCGGGCGTCCTGTGAGGCCGAGGCTCGCGGTCAACGAGGGCTGGGCAACGTCTCCGTCGACGAGCAGGACATCGAGGTCGCGGTCACGCGCGATGCTGAGCGCCAGATTGAGGGCGGTGAATGTCTTTCCTTCGCCCGGGATGGCGCTGGTAACGAGCACGATGTTGTTGGCCGCGGGTCGTGCCCCTTCGCGATGCGCGATCGCGTTCAGGAGAGGCCACTTGATCCGTCGAAACTCCTCTTCGGTCTGATGCGTCAGCGCCTCGGGAGCGAGGCGACCGTCCTGGCGGAGCTGCACGAAGTCGAGCACCACGTTTCCGCCGTGGGCCGGTCTCGCCCGGCGGGTGGCGGTCTCCGGCGGCGGCCCGGCGCTCGCGCGCGACGGTTTTGGCGGCCCGAGATCGGGCAGGTCGTGCGGCAGCGGCGCCTCCGCGTCGCGGCCGGCCGCGCGATCCGCCTTCACCTGCGCTTTCTGCAGCGCCTTTTCGACTATGGACATGATTTACCCCAGGAGGTTGCGCAGCATGGCTCGCAGGTTTTGCTGCAGCAGCAGGTTGAGGAGGAAGGCGGCCAGCAGCGCCGCGAGCGCGCCCCCGACCAGCGCGGTCTGGCGCCGGTACCAGGGGACGAAACTGTGCAGCACCGCCGCAGTGACCGAGCCCAGCACCGGCAGGCCAGTCACCTGCCGCAGCGTGTCCTTGGTCGAGAACACTGGCCGGATCTGCTGCAGCAGCAGCGCGAAGCCGATCCCGGCACCGAGGCTCGCGAGCAGCACCAGCGCCGACAGAAGAATGCGCTCCGGGCCGCTCGGCACGACCGGCACCGTCGGCGGATCGATCACCCGGAACTTGACGTCACCTGTGCTCTGATCGGCCCGCTGCGAGATCCGCGCCGACTCGAGCCGCTGCAGCAGCTGGTCGTACTGCGCCTTGTTGACCTGATAGTCGCGGTTGAGCTGCGCGAGCTCGGCCTCGACCTGCGGGATGGCGTCCATGCGCGACCGAAGCCCGCCGATCGCCTGTTCCTGCGCGCTGATCTGCCCGCGCACCTCGGCGAGCTCGGCGTCGGCCTGGCTCAGCGAGATCTTCATGCTCTGGTAGACGGGATTCATGTCGAGGCTGCGCATCATCATATCGTCGCTGCTGCCGGCCGTCGGAGGTGCGACGGTCGAGGAGACCTTGGCTCCCTGGGCCTTCTCCTCTTCCAGGCGCTTGATCGTGTCGCGCAGCGCGACAATCTCCGGATGCTTGTCCGTGTACTGCAGCAGCATCTGGTCGATCCGTGCCTGGTACGCCGCGATCTGCGAGTCGATCGGTGAGGACCCGACCGGCGCGGTGAGACCGAAGGTCGGCTCCTCGCCCTGCAACTGACGCGCGAGCTCGTTACGGCGCTCTGTGACCTGTCGGTGACGCGTACGCAACGCTTCGAGCTGGGCCATCGACTGGTCGAGCCGCTGGTAGTAATCGCCCGACGTGCCGGGCATCAGCCCGACGTTGGTCTTTTTGAAGTCCGCCAGCCTCGACTCAGCCTCGAGGAGCTTCCGCTCGTAGTCGGCGAGCTGCTGGCTGATGAAGCGCTCCGCCACGCCGGCGTCGTCGCGCTTGATCCCGAGGCTGTCTTCCATAAACGTGTCGAGCAACGACTGGACGACGCGATAAGCGGTCTTCGGATTCGAGTCCTCGAAGCTCACGATGAACTCGTTAGGCACGGATGCGCGGCGCGTCGGCCCGAGCGGCGAGGTTGCCTGGAGAACGATCCGCTCCTGCAGCGAATCGATAACCACCTCCTGGTCCTGGGTCGTATCGGCGCTCAGGAACAGGTCTGTCTTTCGTGCGACCTTCTCCAGGTTCGGCCGGCTCTTCATGACCGACTGCATCATCCTTACCTGGCTCATGACGTCGCGATCGACCGCGATGCCCTGGAGCAGCGGCTTCAGCAGCGATTCGGTGTCGACGTAGACACGCGTGCGCGCCTCGAAGCGGTCCGGCATCGCCGCAACCGCCAGCCATCCTGCGAGCGCGATACCCCAGGTGAGCGCGAGCGCGGGCCATCGGTACCGCCACGCGCCGCGAAGCATGAGCAAGAATTGTGCGAGTATGTCCTGCATATATCCGATCCGGCTCCGGTTGGGGATCCCTGAAGGGTGCGCCTTAGAACCTCGATTCGGGGATGATCAGCACGTCCCCCGGTCGCAACGTCATGTTCGCGCCGATGTCGCCCTCGTTCATCAAGTCCGAAAGCCGTACGGGTATGCGCAGATTCTTATCGCCCTCCTGGCGCACGACCACGGCGCGGTTGCCGGCTGCGAACTCGCTCAAGCCACCGACGGCGATCATCACGTCGAGCACGGTCATGTTGGCGCGGTAGGGCAGCGCCTGCGGCTTCTGCGCCTGGCCCACCACGCGCACCTGGTCGGCGAGCGCTCCGACGAAACTGGTCACGATCACGTTGACGGTCGGCGAGCGGACGTACTCGGCAAGCGCCTTCTCCATGTCGCGCGACAGCTGGCTCGGCGTCTTGCCTCCGGCCTGCATGTTCTCGATCAGCGGTGTGGAGATCAGACCGTCCGGGCGTACCGGGACCGTGACGGTGAGCTCCGGGTGATTCCAGACGAACACCTGCAGGTTGTCGCCCGGCCCGATGCGGTACTCGGTCTGTACAGCTGCCTCTGGCGGCGGCGCGTCGACCACCTTGGTGTGTCCGCCGCAGCCCGCGAGGAGCAGGCACGAGGTCAGCAATACCCCCGCGATCGCCGACCTGGTCACTGGAAATGTCATCATCGAGTTACCTTCGTGTGCATCGGTCCGCTCCGTCAATCCGGTAATTTGTCGAGCTCGCGCCGCGCCTGGCTCTTCAGCTCCGCGGGCGCATCGCCGCGCGCCACCTTCTCGAGCACCGGCTCAGCCTCGGCAGTCAGACCCTTGCGGGCCAGCGCGACGCCGAGATGGAGCTGGACTTCCGGCGACGAAGGCATTGCGCGGGCCGCGCCGCGCAGCAGTTCGAGGCCGCGGTCGTGCTCGCCGTTCTCGATCAGCAGCCAGCCGTAGGTATCCTGGATGGCGGCGCTGCGCGGAGCCGCATCATAGGCGCGTCGGGCGAGGTCCAGCGCGCGCGGATCGCGGTTGCGCTGCTCGATCACCGCCAGGTTGTTGAGCGCGACCGCGTTCTCCGGCGCGCGCACCAGCACGGCTTCGTATTCGCGCACCGCCATCGCGGTGTCCCCCACCTGCTCGTAATGCTCCGCGAGCAGGATCCGCGCCGTGGTGTCCTCTGGCCGACGAGCGAGCCAGTCACGCAGGACCTTCTCGGGGTTCTTGATGCCTGCGAGCTTACCGGCGCGGTACCGTGCTCCGACCAGGAGCGAGTCACCGCCGCCGGCCAGTGCCTTGTCGTAGAACCCGACGGCATCGGCGTAGCGCTTCTGCGCCATCGCAAGGTCGCCCTCGACGCGCATGGACACCGGCGCGTCCGGCGCAACCCGGCGCAGGCGCTCGACATAGCCGGCCGCGCGCTCGATCTCCCCGGCCTGCAGCGCGGTAGTCGCGGCCAGGTATAGCGCGGCTTGCGAACCAGCATCGATGGCAAGCGCACCGTCGAATGCTTTCAATGCGCCATCGGTGTCGCGTTGCAGAGCCAGTGCGCGACCGAGATTCAACCGATAGCCCGCCGCCTGTGGCGATTTCTGCACCGCCTGCTGGAGACTGGTGATGGCTGCTGCGCCTTCGCCCGAGCCGAGTTGCGCGAGACCACGCATGTTGAGCGCCGCAGCGCTGTCGGGCGCGAGCCGCACGGCGGCGTCCGCCGCCTGCACGGCCTGACCGTAGTCGCGCGTAGAGAGATAGAACTGCGTGACGGCGAGCATCGCGGGCAGCGAATCGGCATGATCCGCGGCGACACGACTCATCCATTGCGCGGCATCCTTCGCATCCCCGCTGAGACGCGCGACCGTCGCCATGCCAAGCTGGGCCGCGAGGTTCTTCTGATCGACGGCCAGCACGGCTCGCAGGCGCTTCGCGGCGGCATCGCCCTTGCGTTCCTGCAGATCCAGCCGCGCCAGGTTGAGCAACGTGGCCGTATCGCCGGGCTTTGCCTCGAGGACCTTCTCGTACTCGGTCCGGGCACGGTCGGGCCGGCCGGCGGCCGCATACGTAGCGGCCGCAAGATTGCGCTCCGCGGTGCGGCTGCCCGCCGCGGCTGCGAGCGTATCGGCCTTGGCCGTAGCGTCGGCGGTCTTGCCCTGGCGCAGGAGTGCGGCAATCAGCAGTGAGTCGCGCTGCAGCGAGTTTGCACCGCCGTCGGGCATGCCCTCGAGTAGCTCGACGGCCCGATCGAGCTCGCCGGCGGCGAGGTAGCCGGCCGCGATCTCGAGCTGCGCCTCGGGCGATTTTTCGCCGGGAGAGTCCGCTGCCTGTGCGAGGTAAGTGAGCGCCGCGTCGCGATTACCGCTCTGCAGGCTGAGGTGGCTGGCGGTCACCAGGAGCGCCGGGTCCACCTGTGGCTCCCGCAGCGCGGGCTTCAGCGCCTCCAGGGTCGACTCGGGCGATTCTATGCGGCTGCGCGTGTCCGCGAGCAGCTTCTGTGCACGAACGTTATCGGGCTGCCTGGCTACCACGGCGGCGAAGTGCATTTCGGCCTGGCCCAGATTACCCTGCTGGAGGTTCACGCCGCCCAACAGCATCCGAGCCTGAAGATCGTCGGGATTCGCGCTTACCAGCTCCTCAAGCTGCTCGCGTGCTCGCGTATTGTCGCCGCTGCTTGCTGCAACCTGCGCGCTCAGAAGCTTCGCGATGCGGCTATTCGGCGCCGCCGCGAGCAGGCGCTCGCTGCTGGCCTTGGCCGCATCCAGCTTGTTGAGTCGCAGCTGCGTCTCGGTCAGACCCGCGAGCGCCCCGAGAGCGTCCGGACCTTCCTTGTCGTCCGATGAGCGCGCGAGCGCGGCTTCGAAGGCCTTTGCGGCTTCATCGAGCGCGTTGGCGCGCAGCTCGAGCGATCCGAGCGCGAGCCAGTAGCGCGGCCTGCTCCGCACCTGCTCCGGGGCGCCGGCGAAAACCGTGCGCGCCGCTTCAATCCCTCCGGCACCGAACGCAGCGATCGCCAGGCCTTGCAGGGCATTGAGATTCTCGGGTTGCGCCTTGAGTACCGATTCGAAACTGGCGCGTGCCTCGTCGTAGCGCCTGAGCCCGAGCAAGGCTTCCCCGCGCACGACGCTCAGCTCGACCGCGCGGCTCGCGTCGGCGCCGGACGCGGTGCATTCGTCGAGCGCCTTCTGATACGACGCGCGCGCGACCATCAGTCTGCACTCGACCAGCAGAGTCTGATCACGACCGGCACCGAGGCTGGTCGCCTTGGCGATTTCCTCCTCCGCAGCGGTCACTTCGCCCAGCTCCAGCATCGCAAGGCCGAGATCCACCCTCGCCCGCGCGTCGTCCGGGTTGCGCGCGAGATAGTTGCGCAGGTCGATCATTGCGCCGCGGTATTCGCCGACCGCCAGCTGCTTCTCCGCTCGGGCCAGCAGCTTCTCGCCGCTCGGCGCGCAGGCGGCGAGCGGCACCAGCAGGCAAGCCAGCAGGGCGTAGGCCCGGGGCGCGAACCGGGCTCGCGTCTGGCAAGTCATGCGGAAGGTCCCGCGTCTCGGTCGTTCTTCATGGTCAGCCTTCCGCCGCGCGATCCGGGACGTTGATTCCGTTCTTGTCGAGCAGATCGTAGAGCGTAGGTCGCGTGATACCGAGCAGCTCGGCGGCCTTCGAGAGGTTGCCGCTCGCGACAGCCAGCGCCTGGCGGATCGCGTCGCTCTCGGCGCGCTGCCGGGCGCTGCGGAGGTTGAGCCATTCGAGCTCGGGCGAATCGGCGGGCAGTCCCAGGTCGTCCGCTCCGATGTACTTGCCCTCGGCCATGATCACGGCGCCATTGATGCGGTTCTCGAGCTCGCGGATGTTACCCGGCCACGGATAGGCCTGGATCGCCTTGAGGGCATCGGGTGCGAAGCCACGCAGCGCGCGACCGTGCTCGCGGCCGCGGCGCTCCATGACAGCCTGCGCGATCACCACCGCATCGCCCGGGCGCTCGCGCAACGGCGGGATGCGGACCGTGACCTCGCTGATCCGGTAGAAGAGGTCCTGGCGGAAGTCATTTCGCTCGATCAGAACCGGCAGGTCCTTGTTCGTAGCGCAAACGATGCGCACGTCGACCGGGATCCGCTCGCGGCCGCCGATGCGCTCGATGACGCGGTCCTGCAGGAATCGGAGTAACTTCGCCTGCAGCGGCAGCGGCATGTCGCCGATCTCGTCGAGAAACAGCGTGCCGGCATCGGCCATCTCGAACTTGCCCGGAGTCTGGCGCACGGCGCCGGTAAATGCCCCCTTCTCGTAGCCGAAGAGCTCGCTTTCGAGCAGCGTATCGGGGATGGCGGCGCAGTTGATCGCCACGAAGCTCTGACCGGCCCTGGGCGAGAGCGCATGGAGAGCCTGCGCGAGGAGCTCCTTGCCCGTGCCGCTCTCGCCGAGCAACAGGGCGGTGGCATTGGTCGGGGCAACCTTTTCGATCATGCGGCAGACCCGCATCATCGATTCGCTCATTGCGATGACGCCTGCCAGGGGCATCCGGGCCTGCTCGCTGACCAGGGCCCGGTTCTTCGCCTCGAGATCGTGGATCTGGTAGGCCCGCTGCACGATGAGGCGCAGCACATCCATGTCGACCGGCTTCTGATAGAAGTCATAGGCTCCCTGCCCGACCGCTTTGACCGCGTTGTCACGGTCGAGCTGTCCGGTGACGACGATAACCTTGGTGTGCGGTGCCAGCTTCAGGATTTCCAGCAGGGTTGTAAACCCTTCCGAGACGCCTTCGGGGTCGGGCGGCAGGCCGAGATCCTGTAGGACAACCGGTGGTTCATGTCTGCGCAGTCCCGCGAGGGCCCCCTGCCGCGAATCGGCGACGATTACTTCGAAGTCGTCGAATGCCCACTTGAGCTGGCGCTGCAGCCCCGGGTCATCCTCGACAATCAGCAGCTTGGGCTTGTCCTCGGACACGAGTGCTCCACCCCCGGCCGGGCTGGCGCGGGGTTTCGCCAATGATACAAGCAGATACGCGGCGGATTTGTGATATGGGTTCAGGCTCTACCCGGTAACTGCGCTCGCGCCGGGAAGTGGGAAATGCAGGTCGACGCGGGTGCCGGAGCCCGGCTCGCTCAGCACCTCGACTCGTCCGCCGATCGAATTCAGGTATTCGCGCACCTGATAGGCGCCGATCCCCATCCCCTTGCTTCCCTTGGTCGTGTCGAAGGGCCTGAACAGCCGATCGCGGACGAAGTCGGGTGACATGCCCGCCCCGGTGTCCTCGATGCGAAGTGTGATCCAGCCGGTGTCGGGTCGGATGGTCACCGACACCGAGCCGTCCTCCGGTGTGGCGTCCTGGCCATTGCGCACAACGTGCTCGATCATCATCGCGAGGCGTTCCGGATCCGCCTCTACGAGGGGGGCGGCGCCGCCGTCGACGAACAACGGGACCGGACGCCGGCCCCCGCAGCGGCGACACGCCTGTCGCGCGGCCTCTGACAGGGACACGCGACGGGGCAGGCTCTGAACCTCGCGCCCCTGCAGCTGCTCGATCAGCCGCTGCATGCGCGCTGTCGAATTGGCAATCGTTCCGATCGCATCGTCGACAAACTGCGGGTTGCGCCGGTGCTTCTCCGCATTCGCGACGATCAGCGAGAGCTGGGCCGCGAGGTTCTTGAGGTCATGCATCACGAACGCCGTCAGACGATGGTAGGCCTCGAACTGCCTGCTCTCCGCCAGCTTGCGGTCGGCGTCGTGCTGCGCGAGGTGGGTCGCGACGTGCCGGCCCGCGGTTCGCAGCAGATCTCGGTCCTCATACGTGAGGTCAAAGGGTGGGGGCGGATCGGCGAGCACGACGAAGCCAAGCAGTGAGTCGTGATGCATGATCGGCAGCACCAGTCGAAGGCGATCCTGGCCCTGGAGGAACTCGGGCAACGCGAGGTTCTGATAGAAATCGGGTGCGCGTCGATACTCGATGAGGTCGATGACCCATTGCGTGCGGCGCAGGAACGCGACCATTTCATCCTCAGCTGCAACCGGCGGATAGCGCGTGGGCGGAAAGTTACCCGCGGGAAACCCCGCCACCGGTGCGAGCGCGTCGCTTCCCTCCCCCGCCATGTACAGGACCCCGCCCGCACTGTTGACGATCTGCGCGACGCAGCGCACCGCGTTCTCGCGCGTCCCTATCTCCGGGTCGCGTGCCGACAGCGTCTCGATGAAGCGCAGCCATTCGATGCGGTAGTCGTACTTGTTGCGATAGAAGTGCTTGCTCAGGAACACCCGCAACCGCCGTCGCAGGCTGGCCGAGGCCACGAGCGAGGCAAGCACCGCGCCTGCCCCGGCGAAGAACACCAGCTGTGCGATGCGACCCCAGGTGCCCCCGTACAGGCGTATCAAGTAGCCGCCGAGCGCCATTATCAGCAGGTACGCGCCGACCACGAGAAAAGTCGTGGTGTAGAAAACCACCTGGCGCGAGACGAACACCTTTAGCGACCACTGCGGGTTGTTGCGCGCGCCGAGCGTGATGAGCGGCAATACCAGCGCGTTCACGAGACCGCGCGCATCCCAGCTCGCCGCCTCGACGCCATTGACCAGCTGCGCCTGCGAATAGAGGAACAGGTCGTAGCTGAACAGCACTCCGACGCCGATCACGAAGTACTTGAGCGCATAGCGCCCGGCAGGGGTCGCGTTGCGGAAAACCTGCTCGATGAGCACCAGCGCCGCGAGCGCCATGAACAACCCGCCGTAAACGAGCACGACCGCCGGCGCGACCCGCGACGGCACGCCGGTCAGCTCCGCGATCATCGGGATCGCCGCAATCGCGATTCCGCTGGCTGCGAGCAGGGAGGTCCCGCGCGACAGGACCACGGACAGGCCGCCACGCTCGACCAGCCCCCCGAGTACGAAGAGCCACGCTCCGTCGCGGACGAACTCCACCAGAGTGACCAGCGGCACGGGCATCTGCTGCCGCCATGCGGCATATGCAATCAGCGCCGCCCAGGCCGACGTCGCGGCGCAAGCCGCGATCAGCCGCGCGCCCTGTGCACGACCTTCCCAGCTGGTCGCGAGCAGCATCGTGAGCAGAAGAAAACCCAGGCTCGCGAGGCCGTAGGAGATGACGCCGAAGGAGATCACGTGCGCGCGCTAGCGGGCGCCCTTGCCCCAGAGCACGACCTCGACCGTCTGGACGAGAATCGCCAGATCGAACAGCAGACTGCGATTCTTTACGTAATAGAGGTCGTACTGCAGCTTCTCGAGCGCGTCCTTCTCCGACGATCCGTACGGATAGCAGAGCTGCGCCCAGCCGGTGATGCCGGGCTTCACGCTGTGCCGCTCGCGGTAATACGGGATCGTGTGTTCGAGCTTCTGCACGAACTCGGGACGCTCGGGACGGGGACCGACGAAACTCATGTCACCGCGCAGCACGTTGACGAGCTGCGGCAGCTCGTCGATGCGCGATTTGCGCATGAACGACCCGACGCGCGTTACGCGTGGATCGTCCCTGGCCGCCCAGATCGCCTGTCCGGGCTGTTCAGCACCAACCCGCATACTGCGGAACTTGAGCACATCGAAGACGACGCCGTGCTGGCCGACCCTGCGTTGGCGATACAGGATTGGCGCGTCGAGACCTTCCTCGAACTTGATCGCGAGCGCCGTCAGCAGGATTGCGGGCGCCGCGAGAGTCAGGAGCGCGAGGCTCACGACGATGTCGATCGTCCGCTCGACGACGCGCTGCAGCAACGAGGCACGGAAACCCTCGCCGAAGATGATCCAGCTTGGATTGAGCACGTCGAGCCGCACCTTGCCCGTCTCGCGCTCGAGAAAGGTGGGTAGCTCGAGTATCTCTATGCCCGCAAGCCGGCATTCGAGGAATTCGTGCATCGGGAACCCGCGGCGCCGGTCGTCCATCGCGACAACGATCTCGTCGATCGGGTTCTTCACGACCCATGAGTAGAGGTCTTCCGGACGGTCGAGCAGTCGTTCTGGCGGCGCCGAGAGCTCGTCGCCCTCGGTCGCTATAAAACCCATCAGCCGGAAGCCGCGCTGGTCAGATCTCCGCCTCAGATCGAGCAGACTGGTGGCGCGTCGTCCAGCCCCGTAGACGAGCACCCTGCGCTTGAACAGGTCCTGATCCACGATGCGGTCGAACAGCAGCCGGGCGATCAGCGCGCTCGCAATGCCGATGACGGTGGTGAGCGCGAGCATGCCCCGGCCGATCGTCAGGTTCGGAACGATGAAGTACGCGAGCGCCGAGAGCGCTGCCGCGACCAGCAGACCCGCGACCACCCGCAGCACGGTGCCGGCGGTACCGGAGCGCTGCCGTATCGTGTAAAGGCCCATGGCAAAGAGCGCCATGACTGCGAAGAAAGCAAAGAGCAGCGCGGTAGGCAGCAGTTGGCCGGTCGGCGTGGCCCGCTCTGTCGTCGACGGCCCGAAGCGGAAGGCGGCGGCAAGATAGGGCGCATAGACGAACAGCGATCCCTCGATCAGCGCCAGGAGCACGATCGGGACCTTCAGGTACAAGTGGAAGAAACGAAACGACACCGTCTCAGA
>DATJKD010000079.1:0-30408 GCA_035491795.1 Steroidobacteraceae bacterium
CCCTACGAGATCATCGATTGGACGACGCCCGAAGGCGGCTCCGGGCCGAATTATCAGAACCTGTAAGAGCGGCGTGATCCCATGAGCGAGCCGATCTGGAGGCCTGCGTCGGAACGCGTTGCGGCGTCGAACCTTACGCGCTTCGCGGAATTCGTGCGGCGCGACTCCGGCGCTCCGCCCGGGAACTATGACGCGCTCTGGCGCTGGTCGGTCGACGAGCGCGAGCGATTCTGGGTGGCGATGATGGATTTTGCGCAGATTCTGCGCGATGACGGTAACGCACCGGTTGTGCGGGACCGCGACCGCATGCCGGGGGCCGTGTGGTTCGAGGACACGCGGCTCAACTACGCGGAAAACCTCCTGGCAGGCGACGGGCGACTCGACGCGCTCGTCTTCGTCAACGAGCGCGGCGCACGCCGCACGATGACGCGCCAGGAGCTCCGGAACGAAGTGGCGCGCGTCGAAGCCGGTCTGCGCGACTTAGGGGTAGGTCCAGGCGATCGCGTCGCGGGCTTTCTGCCGAATCTGCCCGAGGCGATCGTAGCGATGCTCGCCGCGACCAGCCTGGGCGCGGTCTGGACGTCGTGCTCGCCGGACTTCGGCATCAATGGCGTGCTCGATCGCTTCGGGCAGGTGGCGCCGCGCGTATTGTTTACTGCCGATGGATACTTCTACGGTGGCAAGATTATCGACTCGCTCGCGCCGATCGCGGGCGTGCTCCGCGAGCTGCCGTCGGTAGAGCGCGTCGTGGTCGTGCCTTATGTGTCCGCGAACCCCGACACGAGCGCCCTGCCCCGGGCCGTCGGCTGGGAGCAGTTCGGCCGCGCCGACGCTCCGCTCTCCTTCACCCGACTGCCGTTCAACGCACCGCTCTTCGTCATGTACTCCTCGGGCACGACGGGTGTGCCGAAATGCATCGTCCATGGTGCGGGCGGAACGCTGCTGCAGCACTGCAAGGAACATCTGCTGCACACCGACCTGCGGCCGGCCGACCGGATGTTCTTCTTTACGACCTGCGGCTGGATGATGTGGAACTGGCTCGCCTCGGCGCTCGCGAGCCGCTGCACGATCGTGCTCTACGAGGGCTCACCACTCTGGCCGGACCGCGAGGTGTTGTGGCGTCTGGCCGAACGTGAGCGGATCACGGTGTTCGGCACCAGCGCGAAGTACCTTTCCGCGCTCGAGAAGGACGGCGGGGCACCGATCCAGACGAGCGATCTCGCGGCGTTACGCATGATCCTGTCGACGGGTTCGCCGCTCGCGCCGGAGCAGTTCGACTATGTGTACCAGCGGATCAAGCGTGACGTGCACCTGGCGTCGATCTCGGGGGGCACCGACATCCTTTCCTGCTTCTGCCTGGGCAATCCCTGGCTTCCGGTGCATCGCGGCGAGATCCAGTCCGCGGGTCTAGGCATGGCGACGCGGGTTTACGACGAGCAGGGCCACGAAGTTCGGGGGGTTCAGGGCGAGCTTGTCTGCACCGCGCCCTTCCCATCCATGCCGCTCGGCTTCTGGGGCGACGCCAACGGCAGCCGTTACCACGCGGCCTATTTCGAACGTTTCCCGGGCGTCTGGTGTCACGGTGATCATGCGGTGCTTACCGAGCATGACGGTATCGTGATCCTCGGCCGATCGGATGCGGTGCTCAACCCCGGTGGCGTGCGCATCGGCACCGCCGAGATCTACCGGCAGGTGGAACGGCTGCCCGAGATCCAGGAGAGCATCGCGGTGGGACAGGACTGGGAGGGAGATGTGCGCGTCGTGCTGTTCGTGCGGCTGCGGCCGGGGGTCACGCTCGACGATGGGCTCACGCGCCGGATTCGCGATACGATCCGCGCCAACGCCACGCCGCGTCATGTGCCGGCGCGGATCCTGTCTGTGCCGGACATACCACGCACGATCAGCGGGAAGATCGTCGAGCTCGCGGTGCGCAACGTGATCCACGGCCGGCCGGTTCGCAATACCGATGCGCTTGCGAACCCGGAAGCGCTCGAGCATTTCCGCGATCGTCCCGAGCTCGCCAGCTAGGCCGACGAAGTCATGCACGGCCCGCGCGAGCTCGGTGCGGTGTACCGCGCGTCCCTGCAGGCGCACGGTTACCGACCGGACCGCTCCCAGGAACACGCTATCGCCTGCCTCGAGGAGTTGCGCCAGCGACTCGCGCGCGACGCACGGGGTCGGAGATCGTTGTGGGCGCGCCTGACCGCTCGGCCACGAGCATCGGAAGGCCGCGATGCCCGGCGCGGGGTGTACCTGTGGGGTGGCGTGGGCCGCGGCAAGACGTTCATGATGGACATGTTCCAGGCGAATGCCGGCGTCACGGTGCGTCGCGAGCACTTCCATCGCTTCATGAAGGAAGTGCACGCACGCCTGCACGAGCTGCGCGACATCCCCGAGCCGCTGATCCAGGTTGCCGCCGCAATCGGTGGCGACGCCCGCGTCCTGTGCCTCGACGAGCTTTACGTCAGCGACATCGCCGACGCGATGATCCTCGCCGGTCTGTTCGACGCGTTCGTCCAGCACGGTGTCGTGCTCGTGTGCACCTCGAACACCCCCCCGGGCGGGCTGTATCGCGACGGCCTGCAGCGCGCCCGCTTCCTCCCGGCGATCGCGCTGCTCGAGCGCCACACGCGGGTGATCAACGTCGACGCCGGTATCGATTACCGGTTGCGGCAGCTCGAGAAGGCGCCGCTCTATCTCGATGCAGCCGCCGCGGATAGCGAGACGCGAATGATCGAGCGCTTCGAGGCGATCGCGGGGAACCCGGGCGTCGAGGGCGAGACGCTATCGATCGAGGGTCGCCCGCTCACCGCCAGACGAGTGGCGGCCGATGTCGTCTGGTTCGATTTCGCGTCGATCTGCGACGGGCCGCGCAGCCAGTCGGACTACGTCGAGATCGCGCGCGATTTTCACACCGTCCTGGTGTCCCGTGTGCCGGGTTTCGACGCTGCGTCGGACAACCAGGCTCGCCGCTTCATCGCGCTCGTCGATGAGCTCTACGACCGCAACGTCAAGCTGGTGGTCTCAGCCGCCGCGCCGCCCGGGGAGCTGTATCGCGGCGAGCGTCTGCACTTCGAGTTCGAGCGGACCCGCAGCCGGCTGGTGGAGATGCAGTCGCACGATTATCTGGCGAGGCCGCACAAGGGCTGATTGATTACAATTGCAAGCATTGCCGCCGGAAACCGCCCGTGCCCGCCACCCCCATACGCCTCGAGCGCTTCCTTCCCTACCGTCTATCGATCCTTTCGAACGTCGTGAGCACGGCGATCGCCGTGGCTTACCGGCAGCGCTTCGACCTCAGTATCCCGGAATGGCGCGTCCTGGCCGTCCTGTCCCGCTACCCGGGTCTGGCGGCACGCGAAGTGGCCGAGCGCACGCAGATGGACGCGGTCGCGGTGAGCCGTGCGGTCACGCGCCTGTTGCGTAACGGGCGGTTGCGCCGCACGAAGGCGCGCGCCGATCGTCGCCGGTCGGTGCTGCAGGTCTCCGCGGAGGGCGCCGCCGTGTACGGCAGGATTGCGCCACTCGCGCTGCAGTACGAGCAGGCACTGATCGAGGTGCTCACGCCCGCCGAGCGGGCGACGCTCGATCGCGTGCTCGCGCGGCTCACGGAGCGCGCCGGCGAGCTCGCACGCGAATTCGAGTCGCGCTCGGTATAATCGCGCGCCCGGCGCCCATCGACACAACACGGAGCCCACGATGGCAGGAACGATCCCGGCGGCCCGGCAGCACCTGATCGACGCGATCGCCGATGAGGTACGAAGGCACAGGACCGTGCTGCCCCCGAAGGCCCTCGTGGCCTTCATCAATTCCTACTACCGCGGCGTCGACGAGGACGATCTGCGGGAGGCGGGCGCCAAGACGCTCGCCATGGCGGCGATCAGTCACGTGGAGCTCGGCAAGCAACGGCGGCACGGTCAGCCGATCGTCCGCGTGTGGAACCCCGATGTGGAGCGCGACGGCTGGTCAACACCGCGCACCGTGGTCGAGGTGGTCACCGACGACATGCCGTTCCTCGTCGACTCGCTCACCATGGTCCTGAACGGCAGCGGTCTCTCGATACACTTGATGGTGCACCCCGTGCTTCACGCGCAGCGCGACGGGCGCGGACGCCTGACCGGTGTTGGCGAAGGCGGGATCAAGGAGGATGCCGAGTCCTGGCAGCGCATCGAAGTCGATCGGTTCGCCGAGCCAGCGCGCCTCGAGGAAGTGCAAGCGAGGATCATCGCGGTGCTCGACGACGTTCGTGTCGCCGTGGCCGACTGGCCGCAGATGCGTGCGCGCGCCACTGAGCTTGCGACGGACCTGAGCGACGGCATGCCGGGCGTGTCTCGGGCAGATGCGACCGAAGCGAGTGCGTTCCTCGCGTGGCTGGCGGACAACCAGTTCACGTTCCTGGGCGCCCGCGACTATCGGCTCGAGCGCGGCCCGGCCCGCGACCGTTTGATCGCGCTGCCGGGCACCGGGCTGGGTCTGCTTCGAACCGGCGGCAAGCGGCCGCGTCCGCAACCGACGATCCTGACCGGCGAGATCCGCCGGCGGGCGCGCGAACCAGCCATCCTCGTCGTCACCAAGGCGAACTCGGTATCGACGGTGCACCGTGCGACCTACCTCGACTACATAGGGGTGAAGACCTTCGATCCCGCTGGCCGGGTGACCGGCGAGCGCCGCTTCATCGGCCTCTTCACCTCGTCGACCTACAGCGCGAAACCGCACGAGATCCCGCTGCTCGAGCAGAAGGTGCGGCGCGTGGTGGACCTGATTGGCGTTTCGCCTGTGAGCCACGACGGCAAGGCGTTGCTTCACGTGCTCGAGACCTACCCGCGCGACGAGCTCTTCCAGTCCTCGACCGCGGACCTGGTGCGGATTTCACGCGGCGTCGTCAATCTATACGAGCGGCGGCGCGTGCGCGTATTCCTGAGGCGCGACCCGTACCGCCGCTTCTTCTCCTGCCTCATCTATGTGCCGCGCGACCGCTACAACACGCAGGCTCGCGTACGCATCGAGACCATCCTGCGCGAGGAGCTGCACGGCATCGCACTCGAGTCGCAGGTGCAGATCTCCGAATCCACCCTCGCCCGCCTGCACACGCTCGTGCGGACCGATCCCGGGCGCGAGGTCACGGCCGACGCGGAGCGGATCGAGACGCTGATCACCGAGACGTTGCGCACCTGGAGCGACCGGCTGCGAGACGAGCTGCTCGCAAGGCTTCCCGCCGATCTGGGCGCGGAAGTCGCGACGCAGTACGCCGGCGCGTTTCCGGCCGCCTACCAGGAGGAGGTCAGCGCGAATGATGCGATCATGGACATCGGCGAGCTGCGGGCGCTGCCCGCGCAGGCACCAGCGCTCGGACTGCAGCTGCGCCCGGGCGCCGCCACGCGGCGGGCGCTGCACCTGCGGCTCTATCGGCGCGGCGATCCGCTCGCGATGTCGGACCTGCTGCCGATGCTCGAGAACTTCGACCTGCGGGTGCAGAACGAGCGGCCTTATCGCATCGCCAGCGACGCGGAGCCCGGGCTCTGGATCCAGGACCTCGAGGTCACGCATGCGGGCGGGCAGACGCTCGATCCCGAAGCGGTGGGCGCACGGTTCGAACAGGCGTTCTTCGCGGTCTGGAACGGGCAGGTGGAAAGCGATGGCTTCAACCGGCTGGTGCTGGCCGCCGGGCTCGACTGGCGCCAGGCCATGGTCTTGCGCGCGGTGTGCCGCTACCTGCTGCAGACCGGCCTTCCCTTCAGCCAGCGCTACATGGAGTCGGTTCTCTCGCGCCAGCCATTCATCGCCCAGCGGCTGAGCCGTCTATTCGAGGCGCGCTTCGACCCGGCGCTCGCCGCAGCGGCGCGCAACACCCGCGTCCGCGCTCTCGGCCGCGAGATCGACAACGCGCTCGATCAGGTGACCGGGCGCGACGACGACCGGATAATCCGTGCATTCCGCTCGGTGATCGCGGCGACGCTGCGCACCAATCATTACCAGCGCGACGCGACCGGCGCTCACAAGAAGTACCTGTCGCTCAAGCTCGAGCCGCGCAGCATCCCGGAGCTGCCCAAGCCGCGGCCGATGTTCGAGATCTGGGTGTATTCGCCGAGGGTCGAGGGCGTACATCTGCGGATGGGAATGGTGGCCCGCGGCGGGCTGCGCTGGTCGGACCGCCGCGAGGATTTTCGCACCGAGATCCTTGGCCTGATGAAGGCGCAGAACGTCAAGAACACCGTAATCGTACCGGTCGGCGCCAAAGGTGGCTTCGTCCCGCGGCAGCTCCCGGCCTCCGGACGCGAGGAGATCCAGCGTGAAGGAACCGAGTGCTACCGGATCTTCATCCAGGCGCTGCTCGACATCACGGACAACGTGGTCGACGGCAAGGTGGCCCCTCCCGCCGAGGTCGTCCGCTACGACGGCGACGATCCGTACCTGGTCGTCGCCGCCGACAAGGGCACGGCGACTTTCTCCGATACCGCGAACGCGCTCGCCGCCGAGTACCGATTCTGGCTCGGTGATGCATTCGCCTCCGGCGGCTCCGCCGGTTATGACCACAAGAAGATGGCCATCACCGCGCGCGGCGGCTGGGAATGCGTCAAGCGTCACTTCCGCGAGCTCGGGATCGATATCCAGGCGCAGGACTTCACCGCCGCCGGCATCGGCGACATGGCAGGCGACGTGTTCGGCAACGCGATGCTGCTCTCGCGTCACATCAGGCTGCAGGCCGCCTTCAATCACCAGCACATCTTCCTCGACCCCGAGCCGGACCCGGCGCGCAGTTTTCGCGAGCGTGCGCGGCTGTTCCGCCTGCCACGCTCGACCTGGGCGGATTACGAGCGGCGCGCGATCTCGAAAGGCGGCGGCGTGTACCCGCGCGACGCCAAGCAGATACCGCTCTCGCCGCAGGCACGCGCGCTGCTCGGAATCGATGCGGGCCAGGCAAGTCCGCCGGAGATCATCCGCGCGATCCTGAAGCTGCCAGTCGACCTGATCTGGAACGGCGGGATCGGCACCTACGTCAAGGCCTCGCACGAGGCGCACTCCGCCATCGGCGATCGCGCCAACGATGCGCTGCGCGTCGACGGGCGGGAGCTGCGCTGCAGGGTCGTCGGCGAAGGCGGCAACCTGGGACTCTCGCAGCTCGGCCGCATCGAGTACGCGCAGGGCGGCGGCCGGATCAACACGGACTTCGTCGACAACTCCGGTGGCGTCGACTGTTCCGACCACGAGGTCAACATCAAGATCCTGCTCGACGTCGCTCAGCGGCGGCGCAAACTGAGGCGGCCCGCGCGCGACCGCCTCCTTGCCGAGATGACCGAGGAAGTGGCGGCGCTCGTGCTCCGCGACAACTACCTGCAGAGCCAGGCGATCAGCCTGCAGCAGGCGAAGGCGGCGGACCGGCTGGGTGAACACGCGCACCTGATCCGCTCGCTGGAGCGGGACGGCGTGCTGGATCGCGCGCTCGAGTATCTGCCGACCGCCGAGGAGATCGAGGATCGGCGCCGCGCCGGAGAGGGTCTCACCCGACCGGAACTGTCCATGGTGCTCGCCTACGCCAAGATCGCGCTGAACAACCAGCTCGTCCAGTCCGATGTTCCGGAGGACCACTACCTCTCGCGTGAGCTCGACCGCTATTTTCCGGACCGTCTCACGCGACGCTATTCCGATCTCCTGCGCGAGCATCGACTCAAGCGCGAGATCATCGCGACGGCGACCACCAACAGCATCGTCAATCGCATGGGCCCGAACTTCGTGGCTCGTACGCAGCAGGACACGGGCGCGGACGCGGCCACCGTGGCGCGGGCCTACACCGTGGCGCGCGAGGTCTTCGACGTGCGCGACCTGTGGCGGGCGATCGAGCAGCTCGACAACCGCGTCCCCGCGACCGTCCAGTACGCGATGATGCACGACACAGTCGCACTGCTCCGCCAGGTGAGCTACTGGCTGATCCAGCGTCATCGGCGCGAACTTGGCATCGAGGCGCAGGTCGAGCGCTTGCGCCCGGGGGTGCGCGAGTTGTCGCGCACGGTTCCCGGCTGGCTCGGCGGTCTCGAGCGCTCCGCCTACGACACCCGCGCTGCCGACCTGGTGCGCTGCGGCGTGCCGCCGGAGCTCGCGCGAACGGTGGCCTCGTCCCAAGCGCTGCATTGCGCACCCGACATCGTCGAGCTGGCGTCGGCGCGCCGCCTGTCGGTCGAGGCAGCCGCGCACGCCTACGTGACCGTCGGTTCGGAGTTCGGTCTCGACTGGCTGCGCGAGCGCATCGAGGCACTCGCCACCGAGGGTCACTGGCATGCGGTGGCGCGTGGCAGCTTGCGCGAGGGCGTGTACGAATCGCATCGCCGCCTTGCGCAGCGTGTGCTCAGCGAGACGCGGGAACGCGATCCGGCCGCCGCGGTCGCGCAGTGGACCCGTGGTCACGCGGCCGAGGCCGCGCACGCGCGCGGCGTCGTCAACGACATACGCTCGCAGCAGACGGCGATCGACTTTGCCTCGATCTCGGTTGCCCTGCAGGCAGTGCGGCGCCTGGCCAGCCCCGAAGGCTGACCAGGGCTTCGGGGAGGTACCTGGCTTATGGGCGTCGGACGACTGGTACTGCTGCGGCACGGGCAGAGCACCTGGAACCTTGAGAACCTGTTCACGGGTTGGGTAGACGTCGATCTCTCGCCGCAGGGCCTGCTCGAGGCGCAGGAGGCTGGACGTTTGCTCCGCGCCGAGGGCATCGCCTTCGATCAGGCATTCACGTCTGTGCTCAAGCGGGCGATCCGCACGCTGTGGATCACCCTCGATGAGCTCGACCAGATGTGGCTTCCGGTCGAACGGAGCTGGCGGTTGAACGAGCGTCACTACGGCGCGCTGCAGGGACTCGACAAGGCGCAGACCGTCGAGCGGCACGGCGCCAACCAGGTGAAGATCTGGCGGCGCAGCTACGACATCCCGCCCCCGCCCCTTTCGCGTGACGACGCGCAGCATCCGCGGTTCGATCGCCGCTACGCTTCGGTGCCTGCGGCGGAGCTGCCAGCAGCGGAATCACTCAAGGATACGCTCGCGCGTGTACTCCCCTTCTGGAACGCGCGGATCGCGCCCGAGCTGGCGGCCGGACGCAGCATACTGGTCGCTGCGCACGGCAACAGCCTGCGCGCGCTGGTGAAAATGCTCGACGACATCTCCGATACCGCGATCGTGGAGCTGAACATCCCGACCGGCGTGCCGTTGCTCTACGACCTCGATGACAAGCTGCGCCCACGGGGCAGCCGCTACCTGGGAGATGCCGAGGCGATCAAGGCGCGCGCCGAGGCCGTCGCGCGCCAGACCGAGTCCCGCCGCTAGGTTCGGCTCAGGTACGAGTCAGCTCAGGAAGCCGCCGTCGACCACCAGGAACTCGCCCGTAACATAGGCGGAGGCATCCGAGGCCAGGAACACCGCGGCGCCCGCGATGTCGCGCGGTTCGCCCACCCGGCGCAACGGAGTCTGCCCGAGATAGTGCTCGACCTGTGCCGCATCCGACAGCAGCGCGCCGGCGAATTTGGTGCGGATGAGCCCGGGCAGGATCGCATTCACGCGGATGCCGTCCGGCCCGCACTCGCGCGCAAACACCTTGGTGAGATTGAGCACCGCGCCCTTGGTGATCGAGTAGATCCCCTGCAGAGGGCCTGGCCGGATGGCATTGATCGATGCGACGTTGATGATCGAGCCGCTGCGCTTCGCGCGCATCAGCCGTCCCCCGAGTACGGATGCGAAGAAATAGCCGCGGATGTTGACGTCCACGGTCTTCTGGAAGGCGCCGAGATCGGTGTCGAGCACGTGGCCGTAGTAAGGGTTGGTCGCCGCGTTGTTGACAAGCACATCGAGGCGGCCGTAATCCCGTTCGACCGTCGCAAACAGTTTGCCAAGCGCTTCCATGTCCCCGACGTGGCAGACAATCCCCCGCGCCTCGCCACCGGCGTCGGTGATCCGCTGCGCCACTGCGGCGCAGGCGTCCGCCTTGCGGCTCGAGACCACGACCTTCGCGCCGCGCTCGGCGAACGCACTCGCGATCGCCTCGCCGATCCCGCGGCTCGCGCCGGTGACCACGGCGACGCTTCCGTTCAGGTCGAACATGTCGGTCATCAGATTCGCTCCTTCCGCATTGCAGGCCGGGGCGCGGAGCGGCCCCGAGGTGACGGGCCGGCTGGAATCTAGCGTATCCTGATCCCGCAGTGGGGGCGGCCAGAAGAGACCATGTCCGGGATCACTCCGTTCGGAATGTTCCACACCGTCATCTCGCTCATCGCATGAGTGGCGGGCTTTACGGCACTGGCGAAGTGCCGTGAGATCGGCCTGGCGACCGAACCGGGCCGTACCTATGTCCTCCTGACCATCGCCACCTGCGTCAGCGGGCTTTTCATTTTCCGGCACGGCACGTTCGGCGTGCCGCATGCGATCGCGGTCCTGACGCTGATCGTGCTTATTCTCGCAATCGCAGCCGAGAAGCGCGCGATCTTCGGTCGTCTGTCGCGTTACGTGTCGGTGGTCGGTTATTCGGCGACGCTCTTCCTCGACATGATCCCGCGGTCACTGAGACGGCAACACGCATCCCGCCCGGTGCTCCGCTGGCTGCCGGTCCGGAAGCGCCGGGGTTGCGCGCGCCGGTCGGCGTCGCGTTCCTGGTGTTCCTGATCGGCGCGGCACTGCAGGTGCGGAGCATCCGGCGTGAAACCAACCCTGCTGTTCGCGGCGCGGTGATCGCCTAACCCTCGGACTGCGCCGCCTCACGCAAACCGGGCGGTCGTGGTCCGGCCGTCCCAGCTTCGCGAGGCGTCGCGGATCTGCCGGAACGCATCGTCGATCACCCTGCCGTGCTCGATCAACTCGATCATCCCGCCGGGATCGTGATCGGTGGCGAGATACGCAAAGCGCGCGCCCCACGCCGTACGGCCGCTCTGTGCGGCCTCGACGCCTTGCGAGCTCAGGCGTTCGAGATCGCGATCCACCGATTCCGTCATCACGCCCAGGTGTTGCACTCCCGTCCGTCCGCCGCGCAGAAACTCCGTGTAGATCGATGGCGCATCGTTGTGCTGGAAGATGAGCTCAATCTGCGTCTCACCCGAGTACGCCAGCGCCGCGGTCATGTCTACGGACGAGGGCTTGCCGCGAAAAAGCAGTTCGGAGAACGGCACGTGCTCGAACAGGAAGAAGGGCCCGACGTTCATCATGCGCGTCCAGTGATCGATCGCGGCCTCGAGGTCGCGCACTACCCAGGCAATCTGCATCACAGGTCCGAAATTGCGCTGCATGGCCCCTCCTCTTACGGCACCTTCAGGCAACCGCCGACGCCGTGGCGTGAAACGGAACGCCACGCTCGGCGCGGTCACGCAGCCAGCGTGAGGGCTTGAACCGCTTTCCGTGGCGCTTCGCGAGCCGTTCGCAATCGGTGACGAATTGGCGCACGCCGATGGTGTCGATATAGGACAGCGCGCCACCCGTCCACGCCGGGAACCCCCAGCCCAGGATCGACCCCAGATCCGCCTCCGCCGCCGTAGTCACGACACTCTCCTCCATGCAGCGCGCGGCTTCGAGCGCCTGTGCGTGCAGCAGGCGCGTGCCGACCTCGGCTGCATCGGGCTGTTTCACCGCCGGCGGATACACGGACGCGAGCCCGGGCCACAGGCGCTTGCGACCGCCGACGGGGTAATCGTAAAACCCCGCACCGAACCGCCGGCCCGGTCGTTTGAGTTCCTCCACGAACCGACGAACCACGTCGTAGGAGATGGGGCGCTGGAATCGCTTCCCGAGATCCTGCTCGGCCTGGCGGATGACTTTCCACTGCAGATCGATCGTGACCTCGTCCGCAACCGCCAGGGGCCCGACCGGCATGCCCGCCATGCGCGCCGCGTTCTCGATGAGAGCGGGTGTCACTCCCTCCGCGAGCATCTGCAGACCCTCGTGCAGAAACGTGCCAAAGCAGCGGCTGGTATAGAACCCACGGCTGTCGTTGACCACGATCGGCGTCTTGCGGAGCTGCCCGACGTAATCGAGTGCTCGCGCGAGCGTTTCCTCGGATGTTTTCTTCCCCACGATGATCTCGACCAGCGGCATCTTCTCGACCGGTGAGAAGAAGTGGATGCCGATGAACTGCGCGGGCCGCTTCGACGCCTGTGCCAGTCCCGAGATCGGCAGGGTCGATGTGTTGCTCGCGAAAACCGCGGTCGGCGCGATCACGGCTTCCGCCTGGCCGGTCACCCCGGCCTTGACCTCGCGGTTCTCGAACACCGCCTCGATGACCAGATCGCAGTCAGCGAGGTTAGAGTAGCTGGCGGTAGCACGGATGCGCGCCAGCACCGAGTCCGCCTCCGCCTGGGTGCGCCGCCCCCGCTCGACTTCGCGCGCGAGCAGCTGACGCGCATGATCCCTGCCCTTCTCGGCAAGCTCGATCGTGCTGTCGAGCAGCACGGTTTCCATGCCTGCAGCGGCGGAGACATGTGCGACCCCAGCGCCCATCATTCCCGCGCCGAGAATACCGAGGCGGCGGACCTGGGTCCTTGGCGGCCCCACCGGCCGGCGCGCGAGCTTGTCGGCCTGCCCTTTGTTTACGAACATCGTGCGCATCAGGTTGCGCGCCACCGGACCGGCGAGCAGCCGGCCGAACTGCTGCGACTCGATCCGAAGCCCGGCGTCGATCGGCACCTGGGTGCCCTCGTAAACGGCGGTTAGGATCGCGAGCGGCGCGGGGTAGTTCCGCATCGTGGCCCGCGCGGTCAGCGACGTCCCAGCCATGAAGGCCTGCGCCGCCGCTGGCGTGCTCATCCCGGCACCGCCGGGTACGCGAAAGCCTTTGCGATCCCAGGGCTGTACCGCCTCCGGCGAGCCGACCAACCAGCGGCGGGCGCGCTCTACGATCTCCGTCGCGGGCGCCGTCTCGTGCACCAGCCCCTTGCGGAGCGCCTCGGCGGGCCCCACCTGCGTGCCCTCGGTGATCAGTCGCAGCGACTCGGCGACCCCGATCAGTCGCGGCAGCCGTTGGGTGCCACCGGCGCCCGGGAGCAGACCGATCTTCACCTCCGGAAAGCCGACACCTGCTTTCGCCTCGTCGGCGAGGACGCGGTAGTGACAGGCGAGCGCCAACTCGAACCCGGCGCCGAGGGCCACGCCGTTAATCGCCGCCGCAAACGGTTTTCCGCACGTCTCGATCCGCCGGAAGATCCGGTTGAGGTTGGCGCTGAAACGCGTCGCCTCCGCCGCGGTGATGCCGCGCTCGAACATCGACGCCATGTCCTTGATGTCGGCGCCGGCCATGAAGCTCGTCTTCGCCGAGGCGACGATCGCGCCGCGCACGGCAGCATTCGCGGCGAGCTGGTCGACGCAGGATTCGAGCTCGCGGAGAAAATCCGGAGTCACGACGTTCATCGGACGATCGACGACGTCGATCAGGAGCACGGCAATGCCATCGCCGTCGATGGATTGGCGGATGTTCTGCGTCATGCGTCTGTCAGCCTCGCAATGCCGGCGCGTCAGACGCGCTCGATGATCGTGGCCGTGCCCATCCCCGCGCCCACGCAGAGCGTCACGAGCGCGGTGGCGAGGTTGCGACGCTCGAGCTCGTCGAGCACCGTTCCCAGGATCATCGCGCCGGTCGCGCCGAGCGGGTGGCCGAGCGCAATGGCGCCGCCGTTGACGTTGACGCGATCTGGCACCAGTGCGAGGTCGCGCATGAATCGCAGCACCACCGATGCGAAGGCTTCGTTGATCTCCCAGAGATCGATGTCGCCGGGCTTCATGCGCGCGCGCTTGAGCGCCTTGCGACTTGCGGCGGCAGGGCCGGTCAGCATGATGGTGGGCTCGCTGCCGATCGAGGCGAATGCCCGGATGCGTGCCCGCGGCTTGAGACCCGCCCTGCGCCCGGCTCGCGGGCTGCCGATCAGCACGGCCGCGGCGCCATCGACGATGCCGCTCGAGTTGCCGGCGGTGTGCACGTGCTCGATCGCCTCGACCTGCGGATACTTCTGGATCGCCACCGTATCGAAGCCCACCTCCTCGCCGAGCTGCGCGAAAGCCGGCTTGAGCTTCGCCAGGTCGGCGAGACCGGTGCCGGGTCGCAGATACTCGTCGCGCGCGAGCGCGGTTTCGCCGCCGCCGTCCGTGACCGCGACGATCGAGCGGTCGAACCACCCCGACTGCTGCGCATGCGCGGCGCGGCGCTGGCTCTCGACCGCGTAGGCGTCCACCGTTTCGCGGCTGTACCCGTCGAGGGTCGCGATGAGGTCCGCGCTGATGCCCTGCGGCACGAAATACTGGTGCCAGGCGACCTGCGGATCGATCGCCCAGGCGCCGCCATCCGCACCCATCGGGACGCGCGACATCGATTCGACACCGCCGCCGATCGCGACGTCGGATTGACCCGACATCACCTGGGCGGCGGCGGTATTGACCGCCTCGAGCCCCGAGGCGCAGAAGCGGTTCAGCTGCTTGCCCGGGACCGTCTCATCGAACTCGGCGACGAGCGCCGCTACGCGCGCGATGTCCGCGCCCTGCTCCCCGATCGGGGTTACGCAGCCGAGCACGACGTCGTCGACGACGCGGGTGTCGAGTCCATTGCGATCACGGATCGCGCGCAGCGACTGCGCCGCGAGCTCGATCGGGGTAATACGGTGCAGCGAGCCGTCGGGACGGCCGCGACCGCGGGGCGTTCGCACATGGTCGAAGATGAGTGCGTCGGTCATGTCGGTTCCCCTGCGCGGCCTGCGAATCTCACGGATATTTCGCCTGGCGCTTCTCCATAAAGGCCGCGATTCCTTCGCGGCCGTGCGGATGCGAGGACATCGCGGCGATCGTCCGGCCTTCGAGCGCCATCTGCGACTCGAGACCGGGCGAGGACGCATCCAGCAAACGCTTGGTCGCACCGAAAGACTCGGTCGGCCCGGCGGCGAGCTTCGTCGCGAGGGCCTGCGTCTGCGCGGCCAGGTCCGCATCATCGACGACCTGGTTGACGAGCCCCCAGGCGAGTGCCTCCTCGGCGCTCAGCACGCGGTTCAAGAGCAGCAGCTCCATCGCCCGCCGCCGGCCGACGATTCGCGGCAGCAGGAACGAGACGCTGCCGTCGGGGGCGAGCCCCACACCCGTGTAGGCCAGCGAGAACCGGCTGGCGCGCGCGCAGACCGCCAGGTCCGCCGCGCACACGAGCCCCACGCCGGCGCCCGCTGCCGTGCCGTTGACCGCGGCGATGACCGGCGCGCGCATGCGCGTAAAGGCGCTGATCGCGGCATGCAGATGTGTGGTCAGCTCGTTGAGGTAAGCGGGGGCGCCGTCACCGCGCTCTCGCATGGCGCGCAGGTCCCCGCCGAAGCAGAAGTGCTTGCCCGCGCCCGTCAGCACGACGGCGCGGATCTCCGGATCGGCTTCGCAACGCAGCGCGGCTGACAGCAGCTCGCGCGCGAGTTCGAGCGTCAGCGCGTTGCTAGCGTCCGGGCGATTCAGCGTCAGTGTGGCAACGCGGTCGCGAATGTCGACCGCAACGATCGTCTGCATGCCAATCTCCTCGGTTCGATCGTCCCAGCGGGACGAGTTCCGCGCCGACTCAGGCCTTCTGGCTCGCCTTCGGCCGCGCGAGCGCGCGCAGCTGCCCCTCGAGATAGTTGAGGAGCCGCTTCTCCTGGTCACCGTGCTCGTGCGTGAGAAAACTGACGGCCATTCCGTCCATCACGTAGTGCACGAGATCGAGTGCCACATCGAAATTCTCACCGCTTTCCTTCCACTCAGGAAACAGGTCGACCGCTGTGCTGTACCACTCCCGCTCGAATGAATCCTGCGCCGGCGCGAGAATCGCGGCCAGCTCGGGATCGGTCCGCGCTGCGACCCAGAGCTCGAGAAAGGCCACATACATCGGATGCTTGACGTGCTCCCAGTAGGCCTCTAGCGCGCGGCGCGGGCGGCTGTCGTCCCCTGGCAGACGATCGATGGACTTGCGGAAGGCCTTGAGCCGCTTGGCATGCAGGTGCTCCACGGCGGCCCGCACGATGTCGATCTTGGAGGGGAAGTGATGCAGCATCGCCCCTCGCGACAGCCCGGCCTTGTTGGCGATGACGGTGGTCGTCGTCCCCGAGTAGCCGAGCTCGACGAAGCACCGTAATGCAGCCTCGACGATCTGCAGCCGCGTCGATGCGCTCTTCTGCGCCTGCCATCCGGACGGCTCGGTCTCCCCCGGGGCAGCCTGATTTCTCTGTGGCATGCTTTTTATTGTCGTCTCCGCGGCTGCGACCAAGGATGTGGCGCCGCCAGGAAAAAGTCAAAGCTGATTGAAACAGACATCGCTGACTGCTAACGTCGCCGCCCCGCGCACTCGAGATACGGGAGCCTAGCCATGGGACGTCTGGATGGAAAGATCGCGATCGTTACGGGTGCGGCCACCGGCCTCGGCCGCGCGGATGCCGAGGCACTGGTACACGAAGGTGCCAGGGTTGTGGCGACCGATATTAACGAGACGGCCGGGCGCGAGCTCGCCGCGAAGCTGAACGCGGCGCGGGCGGGTTCCGCGCTGTTCCTGGCGCAGGACGTACGCGACGAGGCGCGCTGGACGCAGGTCGTCGCCGAGTGCGTTGGGCACTTCGGCGGTCTGCACGTGTTGGTCAATAACGCGGGCGTGGTCGTCATCGCCACACCGGAAACCTGCACGCTCGAACAGTTCCGGTTCCAGAACCAGGTCATGTCCGAAGGTGTCTTTCTCGGATGTCGCAGCAGCATCCCGGCGATCCGCGCCAGCGGCGGTGGCTCGATCATCAACATGTCTTCGATGGCGTCGCACCTGGGCTACCCGGTGTACTTCGCCTACAGCGCCGCGAAGGGAGCCGTGCGGGCAATGACCAAGTCGGTCGCGGTTCACTGCCAGACGAACAAGTACCGGATTCGCTGCAATTCCATTCACCCTGGTGCCATCGAAACGCAGATGGTGCGCGATGCAACGCGCGAGCTCGGGATGGAAATGTCGATGTGGGAGCAAAGCCCCACGGGGCTCGGACAACCCTCCGACGTCGCGAACGTGGTCGTCTTTCTGGCGTCGGACGAGTCACGATACATCAACGGCGCGGAGATCCTTGTCGACAACGCGCTGTACGTTCAATGAGCGAGCGCTACTCGTCGGGCGCGATGGTGACCTCGAGTCCGTCGAGCTGCTCGGTGAATTCGAGCTGACAACTCAGCCGGGAGCGCCCTGCGTCGTAGTGCGACAGTTCCACGAGCAACTCTTTCTCATCGCCCTGCTGCTCTGGCAGTTTCTCGATCCAGTCTGGCGAGACCAGAACATGGCAGGTCGCGCACGAGCAAAGCCCGCCGCAGATCGCGAGTACACCGTAGTCGAGCTCACGCAGCGTTTCCATGACCTTGAGCCCGGCACGACCTTCCACTTCGTGCTGGTTGCCATCCCGGTCGGTGACGACGATTTTCGGCATACGCTGCAGGTCCCCACGCGAAACGTACATTATTGCAGCGCAACATCCGCAATGCATCCGCCCTTGGGGCACGCGCCGCTGGTTTCCTGTCCGGATCATGCCGTATGAGCGCCGGTAAAAAAACAGTCATGACTGTTTAATCTCGACATCCCGCTGCCTATAATTACGGTTCAGAGCGGCGGACCCGCCCCGGAGGGCAGCGATGGACCTTGGTCTTAAGGGAAGAAAGGCGATCGTCACCGGCGCCACCAAGGGGATCGGGCGCGCCATCGTCGATCTCCTGGCCAGCGAAGGGGTCGACGTCGGTCTGTGCGCGCGAACCGAGGACGAGGTGCAGGAGGCGCTCCGTGCTCTTTCGTCTCGCGGGGTAACGGCCGTCGGAGAAGCCCTCAATGTCCGCGATGCCGAGGCTTACGCCGGCTGGCTTGGACGTACCGCCACCGCGCTCGGCGGGTGCGACATCTTCGTACCCTGCGTGAGTGGCGGCGCCGGCATGGACAGCGAGAAGAACTGGTGGCGCAACTTCGAGATCGACGTGCTGCATACGGTGCGCGGCTGCGAAGCGCTGATGGACCACCTCAAAAAATCCGGGCAGGGGTCGGTCGTCATCATCAGTTCCACCAATGCGATCGAGACGTTCGCCGCGCCCATGGGATACAACGCCATGAAGGCGGCGCTCATCACCTACGCGAAACAATTGTCGCAGTTCGTCGGCCGGCAGAATGTGCGCGTAAATGCCGTGTCGCCGGGTCCCATCTACTTCGAGGGGGGTGCCTGGGAGATGATCAAGGGCACCAATCCGAAGTTCTACGAATCGACGTTGCGGGCCATTCCTGCGGGTCGCATGGGCACCCCGGAAGAGGTTGCACGTGTAGTGGCGTTCCTCGCGAGCCCGGCCGCGAGCCTCATAACCGGCGCCAACGTCGTCGCCGACAATGGCTTCACCAAGGGCGTCCGGTTCTGAGCTCGGGCCCGATGTCCGCGACCGCGATCGATGCGTACCTGGTCTGCGGCGGTCGCTACCACGACATCGACTACGCCCGGTTGCAACTGCTCGCCCTGCTCGGCGAGCAGGAGCGAATCCGCACGCGAATCGCAGAGGATTACCGGGACATCGCGGCCATCGAGGCCAGCTCCTTCCTGGTTACCTATACGGTCGACGTCGTACCGGACGATACGGCGAGCGCCCGGTTGCGCGCCTACGTGGAGTCCGGCCACCGGTGGCTCGCGCTGCACGGCACCAACTCGCTGCTGCGCTACGCGAAGGGCCGCGGCTGGGAAGCGCCGCGCGAAGCGTGTTTGCACATGGAGACCGTCGGCAGCCAGTTCATCGCGCATCCGCCGATCGCGCCGTATCGCGTCGAGGTGACCCAGCCCAAGCATCCGCTCGTCACGGGAATCGGTTCCTTCGATGCCGACGACGAGCTGTACCTTTCGGAGCTTCACCCGCCGATCGAGACCCTGTTGCATGCACGCTGGTCCGGGGAGACACCGGGTTTCACCGAGTCCGACTGGCGTAGCGACGAGCCGCGTCCGGTCATGTATCTGAAGCAGCATGCGGACGGCGCCGTGTTGTACCTGACGCTGGGTCATGCGCGAGGGCGCTACGACATGCGGCCGCTGATGCAGGAGTATCCTCAGGTCGAGCGCGGCAGCTGGAAGCTCCCGGTCTTTCACGAGCTGCTGCGCCGCGCGATCCGCTGGGCCGCGCGGCTAGACTGAGGACGGGCAGACTCGATGAAGGAAGACCCGAAACACGACGCGCTGCTTGAAACCTCGCGCGCGCCGGGTTTCCGCCAGGTCGCGCGCGTTGCGCCCGAGCGCAGCCCCGAGACACCGACCGCGAAGGCACCGGATCCGGATCTCGGCCACGCGATCATCCGCAAGGAACGCTATATCTCCGAGGAATTCATGCGCCTCGAATGGGAGCGCATGTGGACGCATGTCTGGCTGCTCGGCGCCTTCGAGGCGGACCTCGCGGAACCAGGCGATTACGTCTGCACCGAGGTCGGTCGCGAGGCGGTGCTGCTCGTGCGCCAGGCGGATCGCAACGTTCGTGCCTTCTACAACGTGTGCATGCATCGCGGCAACCGCCTGCGGCCGGCGGGTCAAGGCAGCACCGATACCTTCCGCTGCCAGTATCACCACTGGGAGTACGGACTCGACGGTGCGTTCGTGCGCATCCCCGACCTCGACACGTTCCCGCAGGGCGCCCCGCCCTGCCGCGGCCTGGCCGAGATCCCCTGCGATACGTGGGGGGGATTGGTCTGGTTCAGCCTGAACCCGCAGCCGATCCCACTGCGCGAATACCTCGATCCGATTCCGGCCCACCTCGATCCTTACAACTTCCACAAGATGGCGCTGACGCGCGACATCACCATCGAGTGGGACTGCAACTGGAAGACCTCGGTCGACGCGTTCAACGAGAGCTACCACGTGCAGGGCATACATCCGCAGCTCATGTGGTATCTGCACGACCTCGACATCCAGATCGACTGCTACGAGCGGCACAACCGCTACCTGATCCCGTTCGCGACCTGGAGTCCGCGGGTCCGGAAGCCGCCATCCATACCCGATCCGATCAAGGTCATCATGAAGGCCGCGGGCATGGACCCAGCCGACTACGATGCGCCCCTCGAGAACATCCGGCGTGATGTGCAGAAGTGGAAACGGGAGCACGGTCCCGGCCAGGGTAAGGATTATTCGCGGCTCAACGACGACCAGCTCACCGATGACTACCACTACCTGATCTTCCCGAACGTCACGATCAACGTGCACGCCGACGACCTGATGCTGTTCCGTCAGCGCCCGCATCCCGAGAATCCGGACCGCATGTACTTCGACATCTGGACCTTCGAGCTCGTGCCCGACGGCCGCGAGCGGCCGGAGCGTCCGCAGCACCGCTACTTCCGCCACGGAGACAAATCCATCGGGCAGGTGCTCGACCAGGATTCCGCCAACCTGCCGGGCGTGCAGCGCGGGATGCACTCCGCCGCGTACGCGGGTTTGTGGCTCGGGTCGCAGGAACTGCGGATCCGGCATTTCCATAAGGTGCTCGACGACTACATCTATGGTCCCGGTGGCCGGCCGCCGGATGCGGTATGAACCTCGGTGAATGGTGAACGGATGCCCACGCGGCTAGATTCCGAGCCACTGATCGACGCCTACCGGCGGATGAAGACCATCCGTGAGTTCGAGGAGCGCCTGCACGTCGAGATCGCGACGGGTGAGATTCCCGGATTTACCCACCTCTATGCCGGGCAGGAGGCGGTTGCCGTCGGCGTCTGCGCACATCTCGACGATCGCGACTACATGGTGAGCACGCATCGCGGACACGGTCACTGCATCGCCAAGGGCTGCGACGTGACCGGCATGATGCTCGAGATCTACGGGCGCCGGGACGGGCTCTGCCACGGCAAGGGCGGCTCGATGCACATCGCCGATGCGGCGCGTGGGATGCTCGGCGCGAACGCGATCGTCGGCGGCGGACCGCCAATCGCCGTGGGTGCAGCCATTGCCTGCCGGAATCGCGGGGACGGACGGGTCAGTGTGGCGTTTGGCGGCGACGGCAGCTCGAACCAGGGGACGGTGTTCGAAGCCATGAACATGGCCGTCGTCCTGAAGGTGCCCGCAATCTTCGTCTTCGAGGACAACGGTTACAGCGAGCACACGGGGGCCGCATATGCCGTGGGGTCGCGGGACATCGCCGGCCGTGCCCGCGGCTTCGGCATGCCGGCCGTGAAATGCGATGGCTCGGACTTCTTCTCGGTATACGAGGCCGCCGGCGAGCTGATCGAGCGGGCGCGGCGCGGCGAGGGCCCCGCCACGCTCGAGGCGACCATCACGCGCTTCTACGGGCATTTCGAGGGTGACCCACAGCTCTACCGCGCGAAAGATGAAGTGAAAAGGCAGCGGGAGTCGCTCGACTGCCTGAAGAAATTCCGCGAGCGCGTCGCGGCGGAGGGCGGCGTCGCGCCGGCGGCGCTCGATGCGATCGACGCCGAGGTGCTCGCGACGATCGGCGCAGCCGTCGCAGCTGCGAAGAGCGCAGCCCCGCCCCCTGAGTCGGACGTCGCGACCGACGTCTACGTGAGCTACTGAGATGCCGCAGAAGTCGTTCCGCGACGCCCTGAATGAAGCCCTGCATCTCGAGATGGCTCGCGACCCGACGGTGATCGTACTCGGCGAAGACGTGTCGGGTGGCGCAGGCGGTACCTCGGGCGATCGGGAGGCCTCGGGCGGGATCTTCGGCGTCACCAAGGGGCTGCTGCCGAAGTTCGGCGAGGACCGTGTCATCGACACACCGATCTCCGAGTCCGCGATCATCGGTGCCGCAGGCGGCGCCGCGCTCGCAGGGCTCCGGCCGGTCGCGGAGCTGATGTTCGCCGACTTCGTCGGCGTCAGCATGGACCAGATCTTCAACCAGATGGCGAAGTTCCGTTACATGTTCGGCGGCAGCATGCGCTGCCCCGCGGTCGTCCGCCTGGCGATGGGTGCGGGAATGAACATGGGTGCGCAGCATTCGCAGACGATCTACCCGTTCCTCACGGCGGTGCCGGGGCTCAAGGTCGTCGTCCCGTCCAACGCGCGCGATGCGAAGGGTCTCCTGATCCAGGCGATCCGCGACGACGACCCGGTGATGTTCTTCGAGCACAAGGCACTGTACCCGCGCAAGGGCGAGGTGCCCGATGAGGCATACACGATCCCCTTCGGCGAGGCGAACCTGCTCCGCGAGGGCTCGGACGTGACGGTGGTGGCGATCGGCCGCATGGTCGTGTTCGCTGAGAAGGCAGTCGACGCGGTCGCCGCCGATGGAATCCGCTGCGATCTGATCGACCCGCGGACGACCTCGCCGCTCGACGAGGAAACGATCCTCGAAAGCCTCGAGGGCAGCGGCCGGCTGGTGGTCGTCGACGAGTCGAACCCGCGCTGCAGTGTCGCCGCCGACATCGCGGCGCTCGCGGCCTCGAAGGGCTTTCATTCACTCAAGGCGCCCGTGGTGCAGGTCACCGCGCCGCACTCGCCAGTCCCGTTCGCGCGCGAGCTCGAGCGCGCCTATGTGCCGAGCCCGGCGCGGATCGAGGCAGCCATCCGCGCGGTGATGAAGTGACCGGAGCCATCCATCCGATCACGATGCCGAAGTGGGGCATCGAGATGCAGGAAGGGACCGTGACGGCCTGGCACTTCGCGCCCGGACAGCCCGTCCACAAGGGCGACGCGCTGCTCGAGATCGAGACCGACAAGATCGTGAACTCGGTGGAGGCACCGGTCTCCGGTGTGCTGCGACGGATCCTCGGTGCGCCGGGCGAAGTGCGCGCGGTGGGGGCGCTGATCGGTGTGTTCGCCGACGCGGAGGTGCCCGAATCCGAGGTGGATCGCTTCATCGGTTCGTTCGTCGCGCCGGATGCGTCGTTCGAGCCGCGCGCTCCGACATCCACGGCACCTGCGGTAACGCAGGCCACGTCTGCGGCGCCGCCAGGCGCGGACGCCGAGTCAGAAGCTCGCGTGAGCCCGATCGCGCGCCGCCTTGCGCTCGAGCTCGACGTCGATCTGGCGCAGGTGACGGGTACCGGCAGGAATGGCCGCGTCTCGAAGCAGGACGTCGAGGCCTGGGCAGCAGCACGTCGCGCCTCGGCCGCTTCAGCGGTACCGTCCGCGGACGCCGCGAACCCGGCGACGAGCGAGCGCATCTCCGCCACTCGCGCCACCATCGCACGGCGGCTGCTCGAGTCCAAGCAGCAGATCCCCCACTTCCGTCTTGGCATCACGGTCGATGCCGCGCCCCTCGTCGCGCATCGCGCGGCGCTGCGCGCGGGCGGCGAGACGGTATCACTCAACGATCTGATCGTGCGCGCTTGCGCGCTTGCGCTGATCCAGCATCGCGCGCTCAACGCCCGGTTCGACGGCGAGCAGATCGTGCGCTACCAGGATGCCGATATCTGCGTCGCGGTCGCGACGGAGGCAGGCCTGATCACGCCGGTGGTGCGAGCCGCGAATACGAAGCGAGCCCCGGAGATCGCGGCGCTCGCCGCGGCATTGACGGAGAAGGCGCGCACCGGCCGTCTGACCCGCGGGGAGATCTCGGGCGGGACCTTCACCGTTTCGAATCTCGGGATGCACGGCGTCGAGCGCTTCGACGCGGTGATCAACCCACCGCAAGTAGCGATACTCGCCGTCGGTGCCGTGCGCACGGCGGTAGTGCCGCGCGAAGGAGGCCCTGCGATCGGCGAGCTGATGGACCTCACGCTCTCCTGCGACCACCGGGTCGTGGACGGCGCCGTCGGCGCCGCGTTCCTCACCTCGCTGCGCGAGCTGCTCACGCACCCGGATCGGCTTTGAGCCTGGCGACACCGTCGATAGAGCGGCAGACCGGACTGATGCAATCGGGAGAAGGCGCATGAATCGAATCGTGGTGCTGTCGGTCTTCGCGCTGGCGGTGCTGCCGGTGCTCGCGGTGCAGGCCGCGGAGACCTCTTCGGTTCCGAAAGTCTCGCCGGTCGACGATCCGACATTTTCGAACAAACCCAGCACGCCACACACCGGCGAGCCGCTCTTCCAGCGCCACTGCGCGAGCTGTCATCTGGGGCAGGTGCCCAAGGCTCCACACAAGATGTTCCTGCAGATGATGTCCCCGGACGCCATCGAGGCCGCGATGAATCAAGGCGTGATGCGACCGCAGGCCGTGAGCCTGACCGCCGACGAGCGCCGCCTGGTGGCGAGCTACCTCGGGGGCGACGTCGGGACGCACGCGCAAGCTCCACGTTGCACGGGAGAGGCCGCGTACTTCGACACGCGGCGGGAATCCGCCACTGGAAGCTGGGGACTTGCGGCCGGCAACACCCGCTTCATCTCGGGCGAGACTGCCGGCCTCACCGCCTCAGACCTGCCCCGGCTCGAACTCAAGTGGGCGCTCGCGTTTCCCGGCGCCTTGCGCGCGCGCTCGCAACCCTCGGTGGCTTACGGCGCCGTCTACGTCGGCAGCCAGGACGGAACCGTGTACGCGCTCGACCTCGACACCGGGTGCGTCCGCTGGACGTACCGTGCCCGTGCGGAAGTGCGCACCTCGATCGTGCAGGAGACCCTCGCCTCCGCCCGCGCGCGGAACGGCACGCCTCGCGTCTACTTCGGCGACCTGATCGCCTGGGTCTACGCGGTCGATGCGTACACGGGCGAGCTCGTCTGGCAGCACAAGGCGGACGATCATCCCAATGCGACGATCACCGCGTCGCCGGCCTGGCACGACGGGACGCTGTATGTCGCCGTCTCCTCGCTCGAGGTGACTTCGGCGGCCGACGCGGCCTACGAGTGCTGTACCTTCCGTGGCTCGGTACAGGCACTCGATGCCGTGACGGGCGTGCAGCGCTGGAAGGCCTACACCGTCCCGGCGCCACCGCGCGAGAGCGGCCGCACGCGGGCTGGAACCCGTGTGCTGGGCCCTTCGGGCGCGCCGGTCTGGAACACGCCGACGGTGGATGCCGCCCGCGGCGTCCTCTATGTCGGGACCGGCGAGAACTATTCATCGCCCGCGGACGGCAACAGCGACGCCATCCACGCCTTTCGCCTCCGCGACGGTGCGCGCCTCTGGCAGGCTCAGAAGACGTCGGGCGATGCATGGAATGCGGCCTGCATGTTTCCGGATCACCCGAACTGCCCGAAGGAAGACGGACCCGACGCAGACTTCGCCGCGGCCGTGATCCTGCTGCCGCGGCCAGGCGGGGACCTGCTGCTCTCTGGGCAGAAGTCGGGCCGGGTCTTCGCCCTCGATCCGCAGAGCAGCGGGCGCGAGATCTGGGCATCGAGCGTCGGTCGCGGGGGAATACAGGGCGGCGTGCACTTCGGCATGGCAACCGACGGCACGCGCCTCTACGCCCCGATCACCGACATGCTCGACGGCCACGACGGCAAGACGCACGATCGATCGTCCATGGCCGGCATGCATGCGCTCGACGTCGCGACCGGCCGGATCCTGTGGTCCACGCCGCCCGACAATCTGTGCGCAGGGCGCGAGTTCTGCGAGCCCGGCATCTCGCAGGCGGTCACGGCCATTCCCGGCGCCGTGATCGCCGGACACATGGACGGACGTCTGCGCGCCTACGACGCGGCTACGGGCCGCGTGTTGTGGCAGGTCGATACGGCGCGCGACTGGCCGACGGTATCTGGCGAGACGGCGCGCGGCGGGTCCTTCGGCGGGGGCGCCGGACCGGTCGTCGCCGACGGGCGACTGATCGCGATGTCCGGCTACGGGATCTATTTCCACATGCCGGGCAACGTCATGCTGGTGTTCGGCGCGCGCCGCTAGTGCGGCCTCCGCTGTGTCATGAGGATCGTCGAGCCGGGTGGCAAGGCTTGCGGTAAGAGTGCTCGGCGAAGTACTTCAGGCGGCACCTTGTGATCGCTCGAGGCGCCGCGCGATGGCCGATGCGGCCTCGGACAGGGCGCCTGCACCGGGCTTGGCCGGCGGCTCCGCAGCGACGCGGTACCACAGCCACTGCACGTAGTCGTAAGCCCAGCACGCATCCCGCAGGCGCGCGCCCGGCGACTGAACGCCGTACGCATCGAGCAGCAGCTCGCGCTGCGCGGCGTCGAGTTCAAAGTGGATCATGCAGCCGGCAAGGTCGTACACGGGATCGCCCAGTCCGCCGTACTCCCAGTCGACGAGTAGCAGACGCCGGTCGTCCTCGAGAATGTTCTGAGCATGCACGTCGTTGTGACAGGGCACCGGCGCTCCCTGCCCCGCCTCGAGCCGCGCGAATACGGCGGCGGCCTGCGTCGCGAACACCGCGCGGGTCGCTGCATCGAGCTGTGATTCGAGGATGCGGGCCTGTGTCGCAAAGTTGAGTCGCCGGATCCCCGGTGACGGCGCGAGGTGGTGGACCTCGCGAAGCAAGCGGCCGATCGCGGCGACCCGCGCCGGGCTCTGCGCCTCGTCCCTGGTCAGGATGCGACCCGGCACGAACTCGCTCACGAGCAACCCGGCCGCGGGCACGGTGAGCACTGTCGCGGGCGCGAGGCTGGCGTGACTCGCGATGGCGAGCAGCGCCGCCTCACTCTCCCAGTCGGCGCCCAGGCGTCGTGCCTCGCCGCGTGCGAGTCGCACGAACACCGGGCCCAGCGCCGTCTCCGCCCGCCAGCAGCGGTTGAGCGCGCCGCCCTCGATCGGCCAGAACGGCGCGGTTGCGATCTCGCGACCGTCCGGATGCTCGCGCAGTAAGGCGCGGACCCGTAGTTCGTCGGTTTCGGCGGCCATGGATCAGGCGGCGGCCGCGCGCGGCTGCGGCGCCGCGATGCTCGAGCGCCAGCTCCGGTATCCCTGGACGGCGATCGCTGCGTACAGGACAAAGAGCAGCGCGGTCGCGATGAGACCCTGCGACCAGTAGAGTCCGGCGGCCAGAGAATCGAGCACGATCCAGTACAGCCAGTTCTCCAGCACCTTGCGCGCGACGAGCCAGGTCGCAAACACGCTGCCGCAGGCAACCAGCGCATCGACGTAGCGAACGGCGACGGAGCTATCCGAAGGCGACAACCAACCGCTCACGGTCGAAAGCAGCGCAATAGCGGCGATGCCGCCCGCGTGATACATCAGCGGCCAGCGCACCACGAGTCGCGACGCCTGGGCCGCCGAGAGTCCGCCGCGCCACGAATACCAGCCATACGCGGCCATCGCGATGTAGAAGACCTGCAGGGCCGACTGCATGAGGAGATCCGCGCGAGCGAAGAGCCAGAGGAAAACGGCCGAGCTCAACGCGGCGAATAACCAGCAGGCGATGTGCTGGCGCACCGCGAGCACCAGGTAGGCGAGTGCCAGCCCGACGCCGGTCCATTCGGCGGGAGAAACCGCCGCCGCGGCATCGAGCAACTGCCGCACGCTCACGGTCAGTGCGCCGCCTCGGTCTCGCCACCCAGGACCTTCATGACAAACACGGCGCGCCCGGGCGCCGCGAAGGTCCTCGCCGTCTCGTCGGCAAGCGCGGCAAACACCAGCGAATGCTCGCCCGCGATCTGCGTGCTCATGGCGTTGGTCAGCACCGCGAGCCCTGGTCGCGCGGCCAGCCGGTCGATGAAGTCCTTGATCGGTGGGATGTACTCGGCATTGAGCGGATAAAGACTGATCTCGACGGCGATACGCATGGCTGCTCCAGTGGGTTGGATCGGGATTGCGGCGGTCAGCGGATCCGCCATTCGACCGTCACGCCGAACTGACGCGGATCGCCACGCTGCACGTAGAGCTTGTCCGCGAACGCCGGCGGCTCGAGGCCGAAATAGAAACCGCGCACGGCATAGTTCTCGTCGAACACGTTCCGACCCCACACCCAGGCCGCCCAGCTGCGACCAGACCAGCCGGCCTTGAGATTGACGAGCGTGCGGGGCTCGGAGCGCTGGTCGTGGCTCGCGTCGAAGTAGAAGGCCGCAGTGCCCGCCACGTCCGCGCGTGCGCTGAATCCACGCGGCCCCAGCCACTCGGCGCTGAGGGAATACTGCCACTCCGGCGCGTGCGCCTGGTCGCGTCCATCGAGGTCGCTGTCTCTGTACCGGTAGTCGATATATTCGGTGTGCAGCAATCCGAGGGTGCCCGCGAGCCGCAGCGAATCGACCGGTCGCCAGGTTAGTTCGGCCTCCAGACCGTAATTGCGCCCGCTGGCCGCGTTGTCAGTGAGGAAGATGTACGAGAGCGGATCACCGGGATCGACCTGGAATGACGTCGAGACCTGCTGATCGTCACGCCACATGTGGAAGACCGCGAGCTCACCCTCGAGCGCTGCAACCGGCGCAGAGAAGCGCAGTCCTGCTTCGAGGTTCCACAGGTACTCGGGTGCGAAAGTCCGTCGGTGCTCCGGCACGAGCTGTCCGATGTTGAAGCCGCCGGCCTTGTAGCCGCGGCTGGCGGTGACGTACCAGCTCGACGTCCCGCCGGGCTCGCCGCGGAGCGAGAGATGTCCACCCAGCATCGTGTCGTCGGGTGCGAAGGCCGCGCCGTCGCTGTCTGCATAGTCGGCGGAGCGCGTCTCGGCCCGCAGCCCCGCCGAAAGCGTCATCGACGCCGCGACCCGCCACTCCGCTTCTCCGTAGGCGGCAACGTTGGTCGCGTCGTAGTTGCTTGAAAGCGGCGCGCGCAGGGGCTGGCCCGCGAACTCGTCGCGCTGCAGCCCATCCTCCTCGATGCGCAGCGCATAGAGACCCGCGACCCACCCGAAGCCATCGTTCTCCGCGGTCGCACCGCTGATGAGACGCAAGTCTTCGCTCAGCGTGCGCCGCTGCCGCTCGAAGCTCGTGTAGTAGTCATACGGGGCGAACTCGCCCCAGTACGGATCGTTACCCCAGTCGCCGTCGTAGCTGTAGTCGATGTCGGCCTCCGCTACCGCGCTCGTCGACACCAGCCGAGCCGGGCCGAGATCGCCGCTCACGACTGCCGATCCGCCGGATGATCGCTGCGCGTCGCGCCCCGGGCGATCGGACAGCGTCGTCAGCGAGTTGTCGGGTGTGAATACGTCGTAACCATTGTCGAGATCAACTTGCATCGCGGCGAGATCGATCTGCCAGCCGTCGTCGAGACCGAGGCGGAGCTTGCCCCGCAGGGTGGTTTCGCTGCGACCGTTGGTGTCGTCACGCCTCAGAAAAGTATTGCGTCGGAAACCATCCGATTCGAGGCGCTGCGCAACGAGACGCCACGCTGAACCGTCCCCGACGGACTCCAGGGCACCGCCCGCCTGTACGCCGGCGCTCCACAGGCCGTCCTCGCCGGTCATCGCCTGCGCCTGCAGCGACGAGACCGGTTCCGGATCACGCGTGTTGAGCTTGATCAGGCCGGCCAGGGCGTTGGCGCCGTAACGCGTGCCCTGCGGCCCTCGCAGCACCTCGATCTGATCGACGTCGAACAGCGTCGCCGGCATCCCCACGCCGCTGAAATCGATCTCGTCGATCAGGAAGGCCACCGACGGATTCGGCGCACCCTGGTACTGCTCGAGCTCGCCGATGCCACGCAGCTGGAAGAAACGCGGTCGCGACGTGCCGCCCGCCCAGTTCAGGTTTGGCACGAGGCCGAGTACGTCTGCGAAGTGCTGCAGCCCCGCGGTGCGGAGCGTAGCCGAGTCGAGCACGGTGGTACTGACCGGAATGCGGCTTGCGGGCTCCGGTCTGAGCGACGCCGTGACGACAATCTCCTCGAGTCCGTCGGGCGTGGCAGCGAAGGCATGCGGCCCGCCGAGTCCGAGCAGTAACGTGGCGCTCAGGAGCGCACGTGACAATCCCAATAGAAAGTAGTCGTAACTACCTGTAATGACGCAAAAAAATACAGTGGAGGCGACGCGCATACCAGCTCCCTACGCCGGTGCTAACCGGATCAGGTTCAACGGGTTCACCGATGAGCGGCGGAGCCGCATTCGGTATCTCAGGCCATTCAGGCCACCCCTTAGGCGGCGCGCAGTTTACATCCAGCGTGGGGTGATGAGTACGGCTGGTTGTTGACGAAGACCCGCGCGTCGGGGACTAATGCGCATCCCGCACGCTCCGGATCCCCTCGCATGGCCAGACGCTCCTGCCGCCTGTTCCACGTCGACGCGTTTACGCGCGAGCGATTCGCGGGCAACCCGGCCGTGGTCGTGCTCGATGCAGACGAACTCACCGACGAGGACATGCATCGCATTGCCCGCGAGATAAACGGCACGGAAGTCGCGTTCGTCATTCCGTCCGAATCCGCCGACTACGATCTCGAGGTGCGCTTCTTCGGGCCGCATCGTGAAGTCGCCTTCATCGGCCACGCCACCGTCGCCGCGCAATACGTGTGCGCGCTCGTGAACGGTGTGCCGACAAAGCGGCTGCGCCAACGGACCGGAGCGGGGATCATCGAAGTCGAAGTCACCGGCCAAGCGCCCGATCTTCGCGTGTCGATGATCCAGAGCCCGGCGACCTTTGGTCCGATCGTGCCCGAGGAGCGACGCGGTCCGGTGCTCGACGCGCTCGGCATCAGCTCCTCGAGCCTGCATCCTTCCTGCCCGATGCAGGTGATGGTCAA
>DATJKD010000080.1:0-13744 GCA_035491795.1 Steroidobacteraceae bacterium
CGATGCCCGCGAGAATGATCATCGAGATGCCGTTGCCCAGACCACGCTCGGTGATCTGCTCGCCGAGCCACATCAGGAACATCGTGCCAGCGGTCAGCGTGAGCGTCGCAATAAAGACGAACTGGACGCCCGCGTTGATCACTACGCCCTGGTTCTGGAACGCGACCGCCGCGCCCGCCGCCTGGAAGATCGCGAGCGCGACCGTGCCCATGCGCGTGTACTGGGTGAGCTTGCGCCTGCCTGCCTCGCCTTCCTTGCGCAGCGCCTGGAGCGTGGGAATCACCACGGCCATCATCTGCACGATGATCGAGGCGGAGATGTACGGCATCACACCGAGCGCCAGGATCGACAGGCGTTGCAGCGCACCGCCGGAGAACATGTTGAACATGCTCAGGATGGTGCCCTGCTGGTCCTGGAACAGCCGCGCCAGCGCCACAGGGTCGATGCCCGGTACCGGAATGAACGTGCCGATGCGGTAGACGATCAGTCCGCCGAGGAGGAAGAAGAATCGTCTCCTCAACTCGGTGAACCGGCTCGCCTCGCCGAAGGCGGCGACCGGATTGCTGCCGGGGGATTTCGCCACGCGCTGTCCTCTGTCCTATGGCCGGCTCAGGCCGCCTCGACCTTGCCGCCCACAGCCTCGATCGCTTCGCGCGCGCCCTTTGTGACGCCCACCCCGCGGATCGTCACGGCAACCTTGATTTCCCCGGAGCGCATGATCCGCGCGCGCTCGGCCCGAGCCGGTACGAGGTTCGCGCGCTTGAGCGAGGCGAGATCGATCACCCCACCCTCGATCCGGGCGAGTTCATTAAGGCGCACTTCCGCTACGAGCGGCGCAACCTTCGAGCGGAAGCCGACTTTCGGCAGCCGGCGCTGGATCGGCATCTGGCCGCCTTCGAAACCAACCTTGTGATAGCCGCCCTTGCGCGCGCGCTGGCCCTTGACGCCACGGCCGCAGGTCTTGCCCTGGCCGGCCGAGGCGCCGCGACCAACGCGCAGCCGCGGCTTGCGGCTGCCCGCGGCGGGGGAGATGTTATTCAGCTTCATGACGTTTCCTCGACGCGAAACAGGTGCCGCGAGGCATCGAGCATGCCGCGCACCTCCGGCGTGACTCTGACCGTCACCGACTGGTGCATGCGACGCAGACCCAGCCCCTGCGCCGTGGCGCGGTGTCGCTGGAGCTGTCCGTGGACGCTCTTCACCAGCGTCACCTTGACGGACTTGGCCGTACTGTCCTTGCTGCTGCTCATGGCCATCAACCCGCGATCTCGGCGAGACTCTTGCCGCGCTTCGCCGCGATCCGCTCCGGGGCGGGCGCATGCATCAGGGCGTTCATCGTGGCGCGCACGACGTTGATCGGATTGCGCGACCCGTAACTCTTGGCGAGCACGTTGCGCACACCGGCGCACTCGAAGACAGCGCGCATGCTGCCACCGGCGATCACGCCGGTGCCGTCCGCGGCGGGCTGCATGTAGACCTTCGAGGTGCCGTGCTTTCCCGTGACCGCGAAGTGCAACGTCGAGTTGCGCAGGCTCACGTTGATCAGATTCTTGCGCGCGGCCTGCATCGCCTTCTGGATCGCGACCGGCACTTCGCGCGCCTTGCCGTACCCGAAGCCGACCCGGCCGTTGCCGTCGCCCACGACGGTGAGCGCCGTGAAACCGAACTGCCGGCCACCCTTGACGACCTTGGCAACGCGGTTGACGGCCACCAGCTTCTCGATGAACTCGTCGGCCGCGGTGGGCCTGTCTACTCTCGCCATTGCTGCTCCTCAGATTGCGTGCGGGGCATGAGCTTAGAACTCGAGCCCGTGCTCGCGCGCGGCGTCGGCCAGCGCCTTGACGCGGCCGTGATACTTGAAACCCGAACGGTCGAAGGCGACCTGCTTGACGCCCTTGGCGGTCGCGCGCTCGGCGATCGCCTTGCCGACCGCCTTCGCGGCCTCTACGTTGCCGGTGGCCTTCAGGCCGCCCGCGACGTCCTTCTGCAGGGTCGATGCGACCGCGACGACGCGCGACTCGGCATCCAGCACCTGCGCATAGATGTGCCGCGGCGTACGGTGCACCGACAGGCGCATCACCTTGAGCTCGCGGAACTTGGAGCGGCCGCGCAGCGCCCGCTTCAGACGGCTGACCTTCTTTTCCATCATGGCACCCTTACTTCTTCTTCGTTTCCTTGAGCTCGATGCGCTCACCGGAATAACGAACACCCTTGCCCTTGTACGGCTCGGGCGAGCGGTACGCGCGGATCTCCGCGGCGACCTGGCCCACGCGCTGCTTGTCTGCGCCTCTCACGACGATTTCCGTCTGCGACGGCGTCTCGATCGTGATCCCCTCCGGTGCCGCGTACACCACCGGGTGGGAGAAGCCGAGCGTCAGGTTGAGGTTGCGGCCCTGCGCCTGCGCGCGGTACCCGACACCTACCAGCTCGAGCTTGCGCTCGTAGCCCTTCGACACGCCCAGCACGACGTTCGCCAGGTGTGAACGCAACGAGCCCGCGTGCATGAGTGACTCGCGGCTCTTCTCGGCAGCCTCGACCCGTACGCTGCTTGCCTCCTGAACGAGCGTCAGGCCTGGCCGCAGCGGCAGACTGATCGTACCCTTGGCACCCTTCACCGTGACGGTGTCACCGGTAATCGTTGTGGTGACGCCCTGGGGCAGCGACACCGGCATTCTTGCGACTCGTGACATAGCCTTCTTCCTGCTTCGATCGGGTCGCTCAGGACACGATGCAGAGAATCTCGCCGCCGTGGCCGCCGGCCCGCGCATCGCGGTCCGACATCACGCCGCTCGAGGTGGAGATGATCGCCACACCCATGCCGCCGAGTATCTTCGGCAGCTCGTCCTTGCCTTTGTAGACGCGCAGCCCCGGACGGCTCACACGCTCGAGACGGTCGATCACCGGGCGGCCCTGGTAGTACTTGAGGCGCACCGTGAGGATCGGCTTGCCGTCATTTCCGGCCACCACGAAATCGTCGATGTAGCCCTCGTCCTTCAGCACCTTCGCAAGCGCGAGCTTGATCCGCGAGGACGGCAGTGCGACCTCGGGTTTGCCGGCGCGCTGCCCGTTACGGATGCGGGTGAGGAAGTCCGCGATGGGGTCCGTCATGCTCATGTGTTGCTCCAGTACGCGGCCTTACCAGCTGGCCTTACGCAGGCCGGGAATGTCGCCGCGCATCGTCGCCTCGCGCAGCTTGGTGCGCCCGAGACCGAACTTGCGATAGGTGCCCCGCGAACGCCCGGTGATCGCGCAGCGGTTTCGCAGCCGCGACGCCGAGGTGTCGCGCGGCATGGTCTGCAGCTTGCGGGTCGCCTCCTCGCGCTCGGAGTCAGTCGACTTCGGGCTGCGGATGATTTCCTTGAGTCGGGCGCGCTTCGCCGCGTGCTGCTTCACGAGCTTCCCGCGGCGCTTCTCGCGCTCGATCATGCTGGTCTTCGCCATGTGCCGATCCTTACTTGCGGAACGGGAAGTTGAAGGACTCGAGCAGCGCACGCCCTTCCCGGTCGTCGCGTGCCGATGTGGTGATCGTGATGTCCATCCCACGGATCGCGTCGATCTTGTCGTAAGCGATCTCGGGGAAAATGATCTGTTCCTTGACGCCGAAGCTGTAGCTGCCGCGGCCGTCGAAGGAGCGCGCGGAGACTCCGCGGAAGTCGCGGATGCGCGGCATCGCCACGCTGATCAGCCGATCGAGGAACTCGTACATGCGCGCGCCACGCAGCGTAACCTTGGCGCCGACCGGCAGCCCGGCACGCAGCTTGAACGACGCGATCGCCTTGCGTGACTTCGTGACCTGCGGCTTCTGGCCGGTGATCGCGGTCAGGTTATCGACCGCGCCGTCCATCGCCTTCTTGTCGGCGATGGCCTCGCCTACGCCCATGTTCACCGTGATCTTGGTGATGCGGGGGACCCGCATGGGGTTCGGGAGCTCGAGGCTCTTCATGAGCTCGGGCACGACCTTCTCGCGGTAGAATTCCTGCAGCCTTGCCATCTTGCTTTCCTCGGCCCCTGGAGGCCGCTCAGGCGTCCACGACTTCGTCGTTGGACTTGAAGAACCGCACGCGCCGGCCGTCGGCCAGGGCGCGGACGCCCACCCGGTCGCCCTTCTTGGTCGCCGGGTTCCACAACATCACGTTCGAGAGGTGCAGTGCCGCCTCCTTCTCGACGATGCCGCCCTGCACACCGCGCTGCGGGTTCGGGCGAGTGTGACGCTTGACCATGTTCACGTTTTCGACGAGCACGCGCTCGTTCGGCAGCACCTTGATGACGGTGCCACGGCGGCCCTTCTCACGGCCGGTAATCACGACGACTTCGTCGCCTTTGCGTATCTTGTTCATGTCACAGCACTTCCGGTGCGAGCGAGATGATCTTCATGAACTGCGAGGTGCGCAGCTCCCTGGTCACCGGCCCGAAGATGCGCGTGCCGATCGGCTCGAGCTTGTTGGTGAGCAGCACTGCCGCATTGCCGTCGAAGCGGATCAGCGAGCCATCGGCGCGGCGCACACCGTGCGCGGTGCGCACCACGACCGCGTCGTAGACCTCGCCCTTCTTCACCTTGCCGCGCGGGATGGCGTCCTTGACGCTCACCTTGATGACGTCGCCAACGGTGGCATAGCGGCGCTTCGAGCCGCCGAGCACCTTGATGCACATCAGGCTGCGGGCGCCGCTGTTGTCGGCGGCGGCGAGCATGGTTCGCATCTGGATCATGGTCGTTGCTCCTTGGGCGCTCGCAGATCAGGCCTGGCCTGCCCGCTCGAGCACGCGCACCAGTCGCCAGGACTTGCGCCGCGACAGACGGCGGCACTCGGTGATCGCGACCAGATCGCCCTCGCGCGACTCGCCCTGCTCATCGTGGGCCATGAGCTTCGTCGTGCGGCGCACGTACTTGCCGTACTTGGCATGGCGCTCGAGACGCTCCACGGCAACCGTGATCGTCTTCTGCATCTTCGAGCTCACGACGCGACCGGTCAGCGTGCGCTCCGCCGCCTCGCCGGTTCCGGCACCGGTATCCGCCATTGCCTGCTCGCTCATCGCTTGTCACCCCTGTTACCGGCCGTGCGCGCCTTCTCGCCCAGCACGGTCTTAACCCGCGCCACGTTGCGGCGCACTTTGCCAAACTGGTCCGGCCGCGCCGATGCGCCCGAGGCCTGCGCCATGCGCAGGTTGAACTGCTCGCGACGAAGCTTCAGGAGCTCGTCGCCGAGCTCCGCCGGGGACTTCTGCCTGAGTTCCTTCGCCTTCATCAGCGGACCTGCCGTTTGACGAACATCGTGTCGACCGAGAGTTTCGACGCCGCGAGGCGGAACGCCTCGCGCGCGATGGCCTCGGTCACGCCTTCCATCTCGAACAGCACCTTGCCGGGCTGCACGCGCGCGACGTAGTACTCGACGTTGCCCTTACCCGAGCCCATGCGGACCTCGAGGGGCTTCTTGGTGATCGGCACATCCGGGAACACCCGGATCCACACCTGGCCGCCCCGCTTTACGTAGCGCGTCATAGCGCGGCGCGCGGCCTCGATCTCGCGCGCCGTCATACGGGTGCGCTCGACGGCCTTGAGGCCGTAGTCGCCGAACGACACGGCATTGCCGCGCTGCGCCAGGCCCGTGTTGCGGCCCTTGTGCTGCTTGCGGAACTTGGTTCGCTTCGGTTGCATCATGGCAGTGTCTCCGGCACCGGGCCGCGCGGCCTCAGGTGGCCTGCTCCGCGGCGGGCGGCGCTGCCTCGCCCTGCTCGACCGGCGCCGTTTCCGGCTGGAAGACCTCGCCCTTGAAGATCCACACCTTGACGCCGATTACGCCATAGGTGGTGCGCGACTCCGCGAGTCCGTAGTCGATTTCGGCGCGGAAGGTGTGCAGCGGGATGCGGCCCTCGCGGTACCACTCCGTACGCGCGATCTCCGAGCCGTTGAGGCGACCCGACACCCGCACCTTCACGCCCAGCGCGCCGCTGCGCATCGTGTTCATGACGGCTCGCTTCATCGCGCGGCGAAACATCACCCGGCGCTCGATCTGCTGCGCGATCCCCTCGGCGACGAGCTGCGCATCGATCTCGGGCTTGCGGATCTCCGAGATGTTGATACGCACGTCGGAGACGGGCATGCCCATCATCTTCGCGACCTCGAGACGCAGCCGTTCGATGTCCTCGCCCTTCTTGCCGATCACGACACCCGGACGTGCGGTCTGGATCGTGATGTTTGCCTTGCGGGCGGCGCGCTCGATGTAAATGCGGCTCACCGAGGCCTCGGCCAGCTTCTTCTTCAGGAACTCGCGCACCTGCCAGTCCTGGAGCACGTAGCCCGGGAAGCTGCGCGTGTTGGCGAACCACTTCGAGTTCCAGTCGCGCGTGATACCGAGGCGGATGCCGATCGGATTGACCTTCTGACCCATGAGCGTCCTCTCCTCAGCCCGTGCGGCCGTCGCCGACGAGGATGGTGATGTGGCTGTTGCGCTTCACGATCCGGTTGCCGCGCCCCTTGGCGCGTGCGTGGAAGCGCTTCAGCCGCGGTGCCTCGTCGACCCGGATGCTGTCGACTTTCAGCACGTCGATATCCGCGTTGTGGTTGTTCTCGGCGTTGGCGATCGCCGATTCGAGCACCTTGCGCACGAGCGCAGCACCCTTCTTCGGCGTGAAACGCAGCGTCGAGAGCGCCTGCCCGACGGGCTGCCCGCGGACCATGTCCGCGACCAGTCGGCACTTCTGCGGCGAGATGCGCGCGTACTTGAGCTTGGCTGCAACCTGCATGACTTACTCCGGCGCGGCGGCCTTGCGGTCGCCCGAGTGGCCCTTGAAGGTGCGCGTCGGCGCAAACTCGCCCAGCTTGTGGCCAACCATGTTCTCCGACACCAGCACCGGCACATGCTGCCTGCCGTTGTGGATCGCGATCGTGAGACCCACCATGTCGGGCAGGATCATCGAGCGGCGCGACCAGGTCTTGATCGGACGCCGGTCGTTCTTCTCCGAGGCCACCTGCACCTTCTTCGCAAGATGCAGATCGACAAAAGGGCCTTTCTTGACTGAACGGGGCACGGTGCGCTCCTCTCGGGAATCAGTTGCGACGCCGGACGATCTGACCGGCGGTGCGCTTGTTTCTGCGGGTTTTCTTGCCCTTGGTCTTCCAGCCCCACGGCGACACCGGGTGCGGGTTGCCCTGGCCGGACTTGCCCTCGCCGCCGCCGTGCGGGTGATCGACCGGGTTCATCACGACGCCGCGGACCGTCGGGCGGATACCGCGCCAGCGCTTCGCGCCGGCTTTGCCGTAGACGATCAGGCTGTTCTCGTCGTTGCCAACCTCGCCAATCGTTGCGCGGCAGTCGATGTGCACCTTGCGCATCTCGGTGGACCGCAGGCGGATCGTGGCGTACAACCCCTCGCGCGCGACGAGCTGCGCGGAACTTCCTGCGCTGCGCGCGAGCTGCCCGCCGCGGCCGGGCTTCAACTCGACGTTGTGCACCGTCGAGCCCAGCGGGATGCTGCGCAGCGCCAGCGCATTGCCGGTCTTGATCGGCGCCTCGGTGCCCGAGGCCACCGCGTCGCCCGCGGCAAGACCCTTCGGCGCGAGGATGTAGCGGCGCTCGCCGTCTGCGTAAAGCACGAGCGCGAGATGGGCGCTCCTGTTCGGGTCGTATTCGAGACGCTCAACCTTGCCCGGCACCCCGTCCTTGTCGCGGCGGAAGTCGACGGTGCGATAGCGGTGCCGGTGACCGCCGCCCTTGTGACGCGTCGTGAGCCGTCCCTGATTATTGCGCGCGCCCGTGCGCTTCTGGCTCGAGGTCAGCGCGGCGACCGGCCCACCCTTGTGCAGGTGCGAGCGGTCGGCCTTGACGACGAAGCGCCGCCCGGGGGAGGTCGGTTTGGTCTTGATGAGGGCCATGTCAGCTCTTCCTCAGGTTCCGTTGCGACCGGCGCGTCAGCCGGCGGCGCCCGTGAAGTCGATGGTCTGGCCCGCCGCCAGGCGCACGTACGCCTTCTTGAAATCGGAGCGGCGGCCCGCGCGGTTGCCGAAGCGCTTGGCCTTGCCCGGCGCGTTCACGACCTGCACGGAGTCGACCTTGACCTCGAACATCAGCTCGACGGCGGCCTTGATCTCGGGCTTGGTCGCATCGGGGCGGACGCGGAACACGAACTGGTTCGCGCGCTCCGAGACGAACGCGGCCTTCTCCGACACGTGCGGCGCGAGCAGCACCGACATCAGACGCTCCTTGCCGCTCATGCCAGCTTCTCCTCGAGCATGCGCACAGCACCGACGGTCGCGAGCACCCGCTGGTGCCGGACCAGACTCACCGGATCGACGGCCGACACCGCGAGCACCGACACGCCGGGGAGATTGCGCGAGGCGAGATCGAGCTTCTCGTCGTAGGCCTCGATCAGCACCAGCACGTCGTTCATCTCGAGCTCGCGCAGCCGCGCCGCGAGCAACCGTGTCTTCGGCGCCTCGAGCGCCAGCGAGTCGATCACTACCAGCCGCTCGAGACGGGCGAGCTCGGAGAGCATCGCGCGCATCGCGCCCTGGTACATCTTGCGGTTGACCTTCTGCGAGTAGTCACGCGGACGCGCGGCGAAGGCGCGACCGCCGCCGACCCAGATCGGGCTGCGGATGCTGCCCGCACGGGCGCGGCCGCCGCCCTTCTGGCTGTGCGGCTTGCGACCGCCGCCGCGGACCTCGGCCTTGCTCTTCTGGCGCTTTGTCCCCGCGCGGCCGGCGTTCATATACGCGGTCACGACCTGGTGGACGAGCGCCTCGTTGAATTCACGACCGAAGGTCTTGTCCGAGACCTCGAGACCGGCGTCGGTGGCGCCTTTGCTTACGAGCTTGAGCGTGGTGGCCATGGCTTAAGCTCCTTTACTTCCTGCCGGCCGTCTTGGCCGCGGCCGCCACCGGCCGCTTCGGTCGCGCCGCGCGACGAGCCGCCTTGACGGACGGACGGACGATGACCTGGCCACCCGGGGCACCCGGGACAGCGCCTCGGATCAGGAGGAGGTTTCGCGCGGCGTCGACCTCGACGACCCGCAGGTTCTCGGTCGTGCGGCGCACGGACCCCATGTGGCCCGACATGCGCTTGCCCGGGAACACGCGACCCGGCGTCTGACGCTGACCGATGGAGCCCGGTGCGCGGTGCACGACCGAGGCGCCGTGCGAGGCCATGCCGCCTGCGAAGTTGTGGCGCTTCATGGTGCCCGCAAAACCCTTGCCAATAGTCGTGCCGGTGACGTCGACGATCTGGCCCGCGGTGAAGAGATCGACCTTTAGCTCGGCGCCCGGCGCGAGCTCCGTCCCCTCGCCGTCGGCGAGGCGGAACTCAACCAGAGACCTGCCCGGCTCGACTTTCGCCTTGGCGTAGTGCCCGGCAAGCGGCCGACCGATCCGCGAGGGCTTGCGGGCGCCAACGGCGACCTGCACGGCGCGATAGCCGTCGGATTCCGCCGCCTTGACCTGGGTGACGCGGTTCGGAAGAGCCTCGATCACCGTCACCGGGACCGACTCGCCGGCGTCGGTAAAGACGCGCGTCATGCCGCACTTGCGGCCAATGAGACCGATCGTCATCGATACGTCCTCGTTCACCGCCCGGGCTGCGATTGGCCTGGGCTGAAACCGCCGGCCGCCCCGCGGGCGGACCGGAAGAAAAACCGTTTGCCCGCGCACGGGCCGGCCTTGCGGGCCGTCATGGCGCGCTCGTCGGAGGAAGGCTAGAGAGGTGCGGGGTCGGCGGACCGCCCGCGCCGCTCGAGCGGTACCCGCATAACGGGCCGGGCCTCGGCGAGAAGGAGCCGCGCATTATAGCGATCCGGCCCCGAGCCGCAACAAGAAATCGGCTCAGAGCCAGATTTCCCGGTGCAACCGCGGGGAGTCCCGGCCTGGGGAGCCGCCTGGAGGCGAATTTCTGCTTTCGCGACAGGAGGTTGGTCGCGCAGTCGCAACCATCGCCGAGCCGGTACGATACCCGCCCGCCTGAGCATGGCAGACGCCTCAAGACCGGGCCGTCGCAGACATGCGCCGCGCGCAAAGGGTGTCATGGTCTCCGCAGCCTCGACCACGACGACGGATTCCGGGCAACGCAGCCATCTGCGGCCGATCCTCCGGCTGGGGGGACCGCTGGTCATCAACAACCTCGCCTATGCCGGCATCACCTTCGCCGACACGGTGATGGCCGGACATATCAGCCCCGATGCGCTCGCGGCGGTGGCCGTCGGCAGCAACGCGCTGCAACTGCAGTCGCTGATCGGCGCCGGGATGATGATGGCACTCGCTCCGCTCGCAGCGCACGACTACGGCGCCGGCCGCGACACGGCCGCCGGCGGCTACATGCGCCAGGCGTTCTGGATCGCGCTTGCGATGTCGATTCTGCCCGTTGTCGTTGCGCTGTTCGCGAGTCGGATCTACACGGCAGTCGGCACGGCCGCGCCGATCATACCGACGGCGACCACGTATACACAGGCGATCTGCTGCGGGGTTCCGGCGATGTTCGCGCTGCAAGTGCTCACGTATACGAGCGAAGGCCTCGGCCGCACGCGCACGATCATGCTGATGACGGTCATGGCGCTGCCGGTGAACGTGCTGCTCAACTGGGTATTCATGTTCGGGCACTGGGGCGCGCCGGCGCTCGGCGCCGTGGGCGCCGGTGTCGCGAGCGCGATCACGCTTTGGCTCGCCCTCGCCTTCATGATCCTGTTGATGAAGCGCCCGTCGTTCGAGAGATTTTCCCTGTTTGCGGGATTCGAGTGGCCGAGCGCAACCAAACTCCGCGCGATACTGCGCCTCGGGCTGCCGTTCACGGGCTCGCTGGTGATCGAAGGCTCGCTCTTCATCGGTGCCACGCTGATGGTGAGCGCACTCGGAGCGACCGTCGTCGCCGGACACCAGGTGGCTCTCAGCTACTCGCTGCTCACGTACATGATCCCGGCGGCCTTTCACTCCGCGACGACCGTCCGCGTGGGACACATGCTCGGCGCCGGCCTGCCCGCCGAAGCGCGGCGCGCGGGGTACGTCGGCATCGCGCTGTGCGCGGGGCTGATGATCGTCTCGGCGGTGGTGCTGGTGCTCGCCCGCGGACCGATCGCACACATCTACACCGACGACCCCGCTGTACTGCAGGTCGCGACTACGTTGCTGCTGCTGGCCGGGCTCTTCCAGGTCTCGGACGGCGTGCAGCTCGGCTGCTCGGGAGCCCTGCGCGGTTACCAGGATGCGCGTATTCCGCTCGCCATCACGGTGGTCTCGTATTGGGGCATTGGTTTTACGCTGGCCTTGGTGTTCGGCATCGTGCGCGGCGGCGGCGCGCCGGGCGTCTGGCTCGGTTTGATCGCCGGGCTCACCGCGGCTGCACTCATGCTTGCCGCAAGATATCGGATGGTCAGCGATCGGGCGATACGCCGCGAACCGCGCGTCGCCTGACTGACCGTGCGGGCGCTCTAAGGCGCGCCGCCTTCCGCGAACTCGAGGATCTGGCGCACGACGCCGCCGTAGTCGCCGTTGAAGTGATGCCCGCCGTCGATCGCGACCACGTGCACGCCGGCGCCGCGCAGCGCCGGGCAGGGCGAGTCACGCTCTTCGCGGCCGTGCAGGCACAGCACGCGCGCAGTGCTCATGCGCTCGATTTCCGGCACCGTGGGCAGCCCCTCCGCGCCGCGTCCGGGGATCCACTCCGCTACGTGAAACTCGAAGCTCGCGTTCGCAGCGAGGCCGAGCAGAGCGACACCGCGTACGTTGCTGCGCGTGTCGGCGTCAAGACGGTCGTATAGAAACGGCAGCACGTCGGCGCCAAACGAGTAGCCCACCAGCAGCGTGTCGCTCCGCCCCCAGCGGCGGCCATATTCGCGGATGACGCGCTGCAGATCGCGCGCTGCTCCGTCCGGATCACGCGCCTTCCAGAAGTACTTGAGCGAGTTCAGCGCGACAACGGGTACGCCGCGTTCCGCCAGCTCGCTGGCGACGTCCTGGTCGAGACCCGCCCACCCGCCGTCGCCGGTCAGCAGCACGGCGAAGACGTCACGCAGTTTCGGGGCGGCCGCAGCGCGCGCCGGTACTTCGACCAGCGGCAAGTCGGCGGTGTCGGCCAGTGACGGTGTGACTGCGGCTGGATTCGCGATTCGACGGTAGCTCGCCACGAACTGCGGTAACCAGTTGCGCTCGACCGAGTAGCCGTGACCCACGTTCGGCAACGGTACGAGCGTGGCCGCCCCGGTATGCTCGACAAAGGCGCGTGTCGCCGCGGGCGCGCACACCTGGTCGGCGTCGCCCTGCAACGCGAACCACGGGGTCGTGTTGCTTTCCGCCGGCTGGAAGGTCACGCCCTTCACCGCGCCGGAGTCGGACGGACGCGCGTCGGAACGCTGCGCGCGATCGAACTCATACTGCAGCCCGGCGCCGCGACATATCGGCTGTTTCAGGTCGAGGTCGGGGCAGAACCCGAGACTCAGCACACCGCCGTAGGTCCCCTTCGGGGATTGCACGGCGACGGCATAGGCGAGCGTTGCGCCCGAGGAGTAGCCGACGAGCACCGGAAGCCAGTACTCGTCGAGACCGAGCCGCTGCTGTACCGCGTGCGACAGGTTCTCGAAGTCGCCGCTGAAGTCCTGGCAAGCCGCGCCGCCGCGGTTCACCTGGTCGCGATAGTGGCGAATGTCGATGCCGACGACGACGGAGCCGAGCTCGACCAAGTGCCGCGCCATGTCGACGACGCCGAGATTCCAGCCGCCGTCGCCGGAAATGAAGAGCGTCACGCCGGTCGGCTTCGCGACCGGCCGGTAGATCGTGGTTTCGCCGAAGCGGCCGTAGGGAAACGTGAGCGGAGCAGTTGCCGGGTCGGCGTTCGCAGCACCGGCCACTTGAACGAATACGAACAGGGCCGCTACGAACGACGCAACGGACGAGAGCAACGAAACCTTCACCGTGACGCTCTCGAATTACTCGGCGGCGGTGGCAGTACCGACCGGCTGTTCTTGTTGGGCATGTCCCTGCTCGGAATCGCGCGCATGCGAGCAACGGGCGGTACGAATTTGACGGGGTCGCCGAGACGAGGCCTTTCCCCGGAACCGGAAAAAAGGGGATTGTCCCCGGTCAATTAACGGGGACTCGGCGCTGAGCCGAAGGCCAGGATCCGGCTCTGAGCCAAATTTCAGGTCAGTTGAGCTTGATCTGAACGTCGACGCCGGCCGGAAGCTCGAGCTTCATCAGCGCGTCCACCGTCTTGTCGGTGGGATTCAGGATATCCATCAGGCGCTTGTGCGTGCGCAGCTCGTACTGGTCACGCGCGTCCTTGTCGGCGTGCGGAGAGACGAGCAGCGTAAAGCGCTCCATCTTGACCGGCAGCGGCACCGGGCCGCGCACCGTGGCACCCGTGCGCTTCGCGGTCTCGACGATCTCGCGCGCGGAGTTGTCGATCAGCCGGTGGTCGAAGGCTTTGAGGCGGATGCGGATGTTCTGTCGGGCCATGTTAGTTCACCTGCAGCGGGTCTTGCCCGTGCTCACTTCAGAATCTTCGACACCACGCCTGCGCCGACGGTGCGGCCACCCTCGCGGATGGCAAAGCGCAGACCCTCTTCCATCGCGATCGGGCTGATGAGCTCGATCGTCATCTTGATGTTGTCGCCCGGCATCACCATCTCCACGCCCTCCGGCAACTCCACCGCCCCCGTCACGTCAGTCGTGCGGAAGTAAAACTGCGGCCGATACCCCTTGAAGAACGGCGTGTGACGCCCGCCCTCCTCCTTGGTCAGCACGTACACCTCGCCCTCGAACTTGGTGTGC
>DATJKD010000081.1:0-2512 GCA_035491795.1 Steroidobacteraceae bacterium
CGGGCGCCCCCACCGTCAAGATCGTCTCGGACGACCGAACCAACAGCGTGCTGGTGAGCGGCGAGCGCTCGCAGCGGCTGCGGCTGCGCACGCTGGTTACGCATCTCGACACGCCACTCGATGCGGGCGGCGACACACAGGTGCGCTATCTGCGCTATGCGGACGCGGAGAAGATCTCCGCCAAGCTTCGCGAGCAGATACAGGGCATCACCGCCGCGGCGACTGGCGGTGCCGGCGGTGCTGGTGGCGCTGGCGGCGCCGCGGGCGGGCCTGCGCCTCCGCCAATGGCGCAGGGCGCGATCGACCGCAGCATCGGCATCTGGGCTGAGCCCGAGACCAACGCGCTGGTCGTCACCGCGCCACCGAAGATCATGCGCTCGGTGATGGCGATCGTCGACCGGCTCGACATCCGTCGCTTTCAGGTGCTGGTCGAGGCGATCCTGGTCGAGATGACGGTGGACAGGGCGATGGACTTGGGCGTCAACTGGGCCGTGGCGGACACCGACGGCGGCAACGACCTGCCGGCCGGCGGCTTCAACTCACCGGTGGACGGCGTCGGCATCGGACAGGTGATCGCCGGCGTCCGCGACCCGGACAGCATCACTCAGTTCCCCTCCGGCCTTACGCTCGGCGTCGGCCAGCTCGTCGACAGCGGGATCAGCTGGGCGGCACTGATTCGTGCGCTCGAAGGCCGCGGCAACACCAACATCATCGCCACCCCTTCGGTCGTTACCCTCGACAACGAGGAGGCCGAGATCAAGATCGCGCAGGAAGTTCCCTTCATTACGGGCCAGTTCACCACCGACACGACCGGCGGCGGCGTGGATAACCCCTTCCAGACGGTGACTCGCGAGGAAGTCGGCAACATCCTCAAGATCACGCCGCAGATCAACGAGGGCGACTCGGTCGCGCTCAAGATCTCGCAGGAGGCCTCGAGTCTCGCGGCGAGTTCGCAACAGGTCAGCTCGACCGACCTGATCACGAACAAGCGAACCATCACCACCAAGGTGCTTGTGGAGGACGGCGGCATCATCGTGCTCGGCGGCCTGATCTCCGACGACGTGCGTGAACAGAAGCAACAGGTACCGTTCCTCGGCTCGATTCCGATCATCGGCGAGCTCTTCAAGACGCGCAGTGTCAACAAGGTCAAAACCAACCTGATGGTCTTCATCCGGCCGCGCATCCTGCGCGACGGCGTCGACGCGATGATCGAGACGAACGCGAAGTACAACTACATCCGGGACCAGCAGCTTGGCAAGGACAAGGTGCCGCTGATGCCGGGCGAGCGCCAGCCGACGCTGCCCTCACTCGAGAGCCTCGTGCCGCCAAAGCTACTCGATCCGGCGACCCGCGCGGTCGCCCCCGGCGCGACGCCCGCTGAGCGCAAGCAGGCGAGCGACGCATACTCCGATCCGACGACCGAGGCGGCGCCTCAGGCGACACCGCCCGAGTCCGGGGCCACGGCGCCCGAGGTGTCTCCTCCTCCCACCGCGCCGCCGCCCGTCGCGCCGCCGCCCGAAGAGCAGCCGGAGCCGGAGGACACCGTACCGTGAACACGGCCGCGACCGGAGAGGTCATCCTCGCCGCCGCCGGCCGCGTGACCGAGCCCCCGCGGCCGCTGCCCTTCGCGTTCGCCAAGCGCTACGGCGTGCTGGTGCGCGAGCTCAGCGAGGACGCGGCCGACGTGGTGCTGCGCGACGGAGCCTCCCCGCTTGCGCTCGCCGAGGTGCGCCGCCACCTGCGCCGCCATCTGCGGATCGAGCGCGCCGGCGTGGAGCAGTTCGAGGCACTGCTGCGCGAGGTCTACGAAGCAGGCTCGGGCGCCGCGATGGATGCGATGGGCGGGCTCGAGGAGGACACCGACCTCAGCCACCTCGCACAGGACATCCCGGAAGTCTCGGACCTGCTCGAGAGCGAGGACGAGGCGCCGGTCATCCGGCTCATCAATGCGCTCCTGACCCAGGCGGTCAAGGAGAACGGCTCCGACATCCACATCGAACCGTTCGAGAACCGGCTGGTGATCCGCTTCCGTGTCGACGGCGTGCTGCGCGAGGTGCTGCAGACCAAGCGCGCCGTGGCGCCGCTGATCGTGTCGCGCATCAAGGTCATGTCGCGGCTGGACATTGCCGAGAAGCGCCTGCCGCAGGACGGACGTATTTCGCTCCGCATCGCGGGGCGTGCGGTCGACGTGCGCGTCTCGACGATCCCGGCCGGGCACGGCGAGCGTGTCGTGCTGCGGCTGCTCGACAAGCAGGCTGGACGGCTCGATCTCGACTCGCTGGGCATGGACGGCGTCACGCAGCGGCACATCGACGAGCTGATCCACAAGCCGAACGGGATCCTGCTGGTCACCGGCCCCACCGGCTCGGGCAAGACGACGACGCTGTACGCGGCGCTCGATCGGATCAACGACCGTACGCGCAACATCATGACCGTCGAGGACCCGATCGAGTACTACATCGACGGCATCGGCCAGACGCAGGTCAATACGCGCGTCGAGATGACCTTTGCG
>DATJKD010000082.1:0-7574 GCA_035491795.1 Steroidobacteraceae bacterium
GGGTTCTTACTCGATGCGATTACCTTGACTACGTCGATGCCGAGCTGTCCGACTGCACTCTTGGGGCTCCCCTTCGGGATGAGACGCCATCGCTCGAGCGTACTGCGCACTCCTGGAAAGTCGCTCCAGTCAGCGTTGCCTTTCTCCGCAACATGCAGCACGTTCAGCGTCGACCCGGTGACCAGCGCGATTTTCAACGCGTGAGCGAACGCGACGTCGCTGGACTCGGAGAAATCCGAGGGATGAAAAATGACACGAATTCTTTCAGGCGGATTCGCTAGGCCCACAGAACACCCCGTCTTCGAGTTTGGAGACCCGCTCGAATATACGCGCCCAAGTCCCCAAGGGTGCGATCGACGCGCACCGGCGCACGGAACGCTCTGCGGGATTACCGTCCGTCCATCGAGGCTGTCCGGTGACCCACGAACCCGCCGCCACGGGAGCCCCGGTGCCGCGGGCAGTCCTGGCGGCGGTGGCGCCTGTTGAGGAGACCCGTATGATCGCCGCATGAACGAAGGGCTGCTGGCTCGCGCCTGTGTGTCCTTTTCGACAGGCCGCCGCGAGCTCGCCGATCCTGCATCCGTGACTCCGCTGTGACCTGTTCGCCCATGCATACAAGTGGGAGGCACACATGCATTGCTTACTCTCAGGCGTCGTCGCACTCGTCGTGCTGATTGCTCCGCCCGCCCATGCGCAGGGAGCGTCATCCAGCAAGCCTGCCTCGCCCACCACCGTGGCGCGCAACCAGCAGGCAAAAGCTGGGCTGCCCATGAGCGATGCGCGTGACCTGGAGGAATCGCGGCGCGGCTTTATTGCGGCGCCAGCCGACAGGAAGATCCTCGACGGAAAAGGGGGTGTCGTCTGGGACATGGCGCGCTACGACTTTCTGACGCAGGGTCGCAGCTACGACAGTATTCATCCGTCGCTGCAGCACCAGGCCGAGGCCAACATGGGCTTCGGGCTCTACGAGGTCGTGCCCGGGCGCATCTACCAGGTTCGCGGCTTCGACCTCTCCAACATCAGCTTCATCAAGGGCGACAGCGGCTGGATCGTCTTCGACCCGCTCACCACCCGGGAGACGGCCGCCGCAGCGCTCGCCCTGGTCACGGAAAAGCTCGGCAAGCGCCCGGTGCTGGCGGTGGTGTATTCGCATTCGCACGCCGATCACTTCGGCGATGTCCGGGGTGTGATCGACGAGGCGGACGTCAAGAGCGGCAAGGTTGCCGTCATCGCGCCGGCGGGCTTCATGGACCATGCGGCGTCGGAGTATGTCTACGCCGGTGCCGCGATGAACCGGCGCCTTCAGTACCAGTACGGCACCTTTCTGGCGCGCTCCGCGCAGGGACACGTGGACCAGGCCATCGGCAAGGCCGTCGCCGTCGGCACTATCACCCTGATCGCGCCGACGCGCATCATCGAAGGCGCCGGCGACGAGCTCACCATCGACGGCATCCGGATGGTGTTCCAGAACACGCCGGGTACGGAAGCCCCGGCCGAGATGAACACCTGGTTCCCGCAGTTCAAGGCCTTCTGGGCCGCGGAGAACATCACCGGGACCATCCATAACATCTATACGCTGCGCGGTGCCCTCGTCCGCGATGCGCTGTACTGGTCGAAGCAGATCAACGAAGCGCTGTATCGATTCGGCGGCGAGGCCGAGGTGATGTTCGCGTCGCACAACTGGCCGCGATGGGGCAACGCGCGCATCCAGGAGGTGATGCGGGCGCAGCGCGACGCCTATGCCCACCTCAACAACTGGGTGCTGCACCTCGCCAACCAGGGCGTCACCATCAACGAGATCCACAACGTCTACCGGCAGCCGAAGAGCCTGCAACAGCAGTGGGCGGCGCACAGCTATCACGGCTCGGAGGAGCACAACAGCCGCGCCGTGATCAATCGTTACCTGGGCTATTGGGATGGCAACCCCGCCACGCTGATCCCGCTGTCCCCTCGCGACACCGCGCCGATGTACGTCTCGATGATGGGCGGCGCCGAGAAGATTCTGGAGAAGGCAGGCGAGCTCCACGGCCGCGGCGAGGATCTGCAGGCGATGGAGCTGCTCAACAAGGTCGTCTACGCCGAGCCTGGCAACATCGCAGCCAAGCAATTGCTCGCGGATGTGTTCGAGCAGATCGGCTACCAGAAGGAGAGCTCGAGCGTGCGCAACGCCTTTCTGGCGGCGGCGCTGGATCTGCGCTCAGGCATGCCCTCTGCGCCTGCGCCGGCTGTCGGCGGGGACATCCTGCGCTCGTTGACTGCCGAGCAGCTGCTCGATCTGGCAGCGATCCAGCTCGACAGCGAACGGGCCGAGGGACAGCGGTTCACGCTCAACCTCGTGCTCGCCGACATCGGCGAGAAGTTCGTCGTCGAGCTCAGCAATGCCACGTTGACGCACATCAAGGGCATGCAGGCGGGCTCCCCCGACGCGACGCTGACCGTCAATCGCGGCGACCTGCTGCCCCTTCTGGCGGGCATGGTTCCAATGGAGACGCTGATCGAGTCCGGCAAGGCCAGGCTCGACGGCGATGGCGCGGTGCTGGCCCGGCTGCGCGGTCTGCTCGTGAGCTTCAAGCCGGATTTCGAGATCATGCCGGGTACCCGAGCTTCGGCTCACTGAGCCCGTCCAAAGTCGAGCGCAAGGTCGAAGAGGAGATCTCGGCTGCCCGATGAGCGCGGCGTCGCCTGCCTTGCCGACTACTTCGCGAGCTCGTAGAGATACTCGACGAACGACATCACTGCGCCATCGTAGCCCTGCACCGCGGCGTTCGACGACTCGATGACGTAGTACTCGTCCGGTGCGTGCGCACCGCTGCCGTGGCCGAGCCCGAAATGCGCCGACGGCAGACTGAGCGGTGCGCCGGTGAACACAAATCCCGGGTAGGAACCGGCGTTGCGCGGCCACAGCACCGGATCCAGCCCCTTGCGCCGCAGTAAGGCGAGCTGCGCCTGGATCAGCCGCGAGTCCACATCGGTGCTGGTGGGATCGTAACCGCCGCTGACGTTCACCTCGATGTCGCCGTAGCCACGCTTGGCCAGGTGCGCTTTGAGCGCGGCCACCGCCGCGTCCCTGGTCATACCCGGTACGAGACGCATGTCGATCTTGGCGACGGCGCGATGCGGCAACACGGTCTTGCCACCTGGGCCGGTGTAGCCGCCGACGAGCCCCTGGATGTTGACCGTCGGCTGCGACACCAGTCGCTCGTTCGCCTGCGCCCACGGCAGGTCGTCGATCCAGTGCTGCACGTCGTACTGCTGCTTTGCCTTGGCCTCACTGCGTTTCGCGGCCGCCGCTATGACGATCGCCTTCTCCTCGGCGCTGATCGGCGGCGCCTTGGGATAGCCGTCGATGGTGACGGTATTGCCGTCGTCGGAGACCAGCGTGTCGAGCGCCTTGACCAGCCGCCAGGCCGGACTATCGACCATGGCCTTGAGCGAGGAATGGATGTCCTTGCCCGGACCCCGCCCCCACTTCTCGCCGCTTGCGACCAGCTCGAGCTCGACCACACCTTTCGCGCCAAGGCTCACGACGATCACGCCATCGAGGTCCTGCGACGCCGACGGCATGAACACGCCGATGGTCCTGGCCAATGCCGCCTGCACGTCCGGGCGCAAAGCCAGCTGGCCGATGTGCGACGAGCCGATCTCCTCCTCGCCTTCGGCAACCAGCACGAGGTTCACCGGGATCGCCTGTTTCGCCGCGCGGATCGCGTGCAGCGCGGCCAGCAGCGCCGACTCCGGCCCTTTCTGGTTGACCGCGCCGCGGGCGACCATCACCTTGCCGACGCCGGGCTTGTCCACGAGGCGCGCCTCCAGCGGCGGTGAGCTCCATTCCGATGGATCGAACTGCTTGACGTCGTACATGAAGTACAGGCCGACGGTCTTGGCGACGCCGGCATCGAGCACGGCAAACACGCCTGGCTTGCCGTCGGTCTGCACGATCTCAACTTTCTGGAACCCCGCGTCGCGCGCCAGCTGCGCCATGTATTCGGCGCCTTCACGCGAATTGAGGTCCTCGGCCGCGATCGACGGGAGCGCGATCCAGTCCTTGAGCCGCTTGACCGACGCCTCGTGCTGCGCGACCACCTGCTTGCGGATCGCATCGAGATCGGGCGGCGCCGCGGCGAACGACATCCCGCTACCGAGAAGGGCGAACGTGGCGGCGATTTGGGAAATGCGCGCGCAGCTGTGACGACGGGCAAACCGAGTCGGATTCATCCAGCGCTCCTCAGGACGTCATGGCGACAACGCGCGCGATGGTACCGTGATTCGACCGCGAAGAATGGCGGCGAGCAGCGCCGCCGCTGCCGTCGCAGCCTCGATGCTCAGAAGAATCCGATGGTGCGATCGATGGTCCAGTAGGCCGCGGTGCAGCCGATCAGGTATGCAAGGGGTGCACGGACCAGCGCCTCGGCCTGCCAGGTCCCACGCGCGCGAACCCCTGTGCCTTTCGACAGCCTGGCGATGACGGCGAGAACCGCTACCACCGCGGCGATGAAGGCGAGCTGACCGACCTCGACCCCGACGTTAAAGAAAAGGAGGGCGAGCGGGATGTCGGTCTGCGGCAGCCCGACTTCGCGCAACGCGCCGGCGAAGCCGAGACCGTGCAGCAGCCCGAAAACGAATGCGACCACCCATGGCACGCGCGCCGTCAGGCTCGTCCTTCCGTGCGCAGCTCGAAGAATCTCGGCCGCGACGAACATCACGGAGAGTGCGATCACGGCCTCGACCGGCGCCTGCGGCACATGGACGAAGCCGAGCGTCGCGGCGGCGAGAGTGATGCTGTGCGCGACCGTGAACGCCGTGACGGTCACGATCAGCCGCCTCCAGTTGCCTACCAGCAGCAGCAAGCCGAGCACGAACAGCAGGTGATCGATGCCAAGCAGGATGTGCTCGACGCCGAGCCCGAAATACGTGCTGGACACCTCGCCCGCGGTCGGGACGGCGGCGACCTCGAACGCCGGCGACTCCGGCGTGAGCCGCGTCGTCTGCACCACGCCGCCCAGGTGTGCGACTCGTACCAGCACATCCGTGCGCGTCGCCGACAATCCATCGACAGCAATGCGCTGGCCGACGAGGCCGCCAGGACAGCTCGCGCGCCAGCGCGAGACAAATGCCCCACCGACGAACGCGCCTGCATTCGTCGCGCCGGTGCACTCGGCCGGCAGATGGGCATAGAGAGCGAGCCTCAGGTCGCCGCGCGCCGGCACCTTCCACAGCACGTCGTAAACACCGGGCTTGACCTCTGAGATCTCAAGATAGCCCGGACGGACCTCGTGCGCCGCCGCGATGCCGACCACGCAGGTGAGCACGAGCAGAGTCGCGAGTCGCGCGGCCACCGTCTTCACTCAGCCACCCTCGCCGGCCGGCGCGGGCTGGTCGCTCGCCGCCTGGCGCCGCAGCAGATCGCCCAGCTCGCCCTCGATGCGCACGTCGTACTTGTCGAGCAGCTCGCGGTAGAACGCCTCGTTGACATCGTCCTGCCGCGTCGCCTGCCACTCGCGGAGCACGACCGGGCGAATCTCGGCGAGCGGCGGCAGGCGGCCGGCCTTGCGACTGGAGAGCCGTACTACGTGCATACCGAACGGCGATTGGACCGGGCCGACCCAGCGGTCGAGCGGTGCATCCTCCAGCTCAGCGGCGAACGCTTCGCCAAAGACGTTGGCGATCTCGCGTGGAGTCGCCGCCGTCATGTCCGGCGGGAGCAACGACGGATCGCCCGCGGTCGTGACAGGAGCGGTTTTTCCGGCAGTCAGCTGCTCGAGCGCGCGGCGCGCATCCGTAAGCGCAGCCTCGCCCCGCCGGTCGCTGCTGAACAACCGCTGCTCGAAGCTGAGCGCCGGCGGATCGACAAACGCCGCGGGATTCCTGGCGAGATACGCCTGCAGCTCCGCGTCCGTCGGCTCGCGCATCGACGCCACGTCGTCGGACACGAACTCCATCTTCTGGCGGAGCCGTCGCCGGATTACCGTGTCGTCGCGATCGAGGCCAAGCGTCATCGCCTCGCGGTAATAGACCTCTTCCCGAATGTAGTCATCGACCAGGCCGCGGATCTCCGCGGCCGTCGGCGGCCGCATCCACGTGCGCGCGAAGCCGTCTGCCAGCGACTCGATCTGCGCCTCGCTCACGACGATTTCGCGCGGACCCTCCTCCCCGCCGCCGACGAGCCGGTAAAGCAGGAAAATCGCCGCGCCGGCGGCCAGAAAGTGCAGCAAAGGTTCGCGGAACCAGGTTCGCAAGGTGACGCTCATCGCTTGCCCCTGCGCCGCCCCGCGACTACGGTCCGCGCCCGGACGGTGGGCTGTGATGGCTTGCGCGCCGATTTCGCCGGCGAGTCGAACGCGGCGCGCACCGCGGCACGTGCCCAGCCGGTCAGCTGCTCCTCGTCCTCGATCACGTCTACCGGCACCTGGAAATAGCTCATGGACCGATCCGGCCGGTCGCGATACGGGCGGAACGGTGCCATGCCGCGCGCGAGGTAGTCGCTCCGGTTGCGGTCATCCACCTTGAAATAGAGCGTGTCATCGTCGATCAATCCAAAAAACTGTCCACCTCGATAGAGACCGACACCGCCAAACATCCGACGACTGCTCACCTCGCCCAGACCGGCGAGCTGCTCGCGCACGTAGTCGACAAAGCTCGTGCTGACCGGCATCAGATAATTACGGGGCAGGGTCGCAATGGGATGCGCGATTGTAGCGGCCGCTTCTCAAGCCGGCGCCAGCGGCGCCCGCCGTTCGGACCACGGCATGCACTGCTCGAGCTGAGCGGACAGCCGGAAAAGCGTGGCCTCCTCAGCGGGCCGGGCCGTGAACAGCAGCCCCATCGGCAATCCGTCCGCGCTCCAGTGCAAGGGCAGCGAGATCGACGGCTGCCCCGTGACGTTTGCAAACATGGTGTAGGGCGCGGCGTCGAACATGGGCCGGAAGGCCTCGAGGATCCTGGGCCGCTGGCCGAGCAGCACGCGTCCCGGCATGACGGCCAGCATTCTGATGGCGCGACGCTGACCGGCACTCAGCCGATATGCGCCTAAGGGCAACGGTGGGACGCCGACCGCCGGCGTCAACAGCACGTCGAACCGGTCTGACCAGGTGAGCCAGGCGCGTGAGAACCCCTGCATCCAGTAGAGGGCCTCCGCCACGTCACCGCCGGTGAGCGCGCCACCCAGGCGCCCGAGCAACCAGGTTGGCAGCTCCAGATCCGCGGCGGTCGCCTTTCGCCCGCTGTGCCTTTCAGCCAGGCGCATCGTCGCGGCGGCCTCGGCAGCGACCAGGGTCGCATAGTGCTCGATGAAGGCCTCGGACTCGACCGGCAGGCGCACTTCCTCGAGCTCGTGCCCCGCCTGCGCGAGCGTAGTCGTCGCCTTCTCCATCGCGAGGCGGTTTTCCGGGTGCAGGCGTCGTCCAAGCCCGCGATCGAGACTGAACCCGATCCGCAACCGCCCGGGATCATGACCCGTCTCCTCGAGGTACGGTCGCTCCGGCGGCGCAAGCCGCGTGAGCTGCCCGGCATAGGACCCGCAGGTCGCATCGAGCAGCGCCGCGCTGTCGCGCACCGTGCGGGTCACCGCATGCTCG
>DATJKD010000083.1:0-10497 GCA_035491795.1 Steroidobacteraceae bacterium
CTCAGCGTCAACTTCGGAATCGTCTTCTTCGATCGCAACGCGCTCAATTTCCTGATGCCGTTCGTGCAGCCCGAGCTTGGCCTCTCCAACACGCAGGTCGGCATCCTCGCCAGCGCGCTGTCACTCACCTGGGCTTGTGCCGCATTCGGAATCGGTGTCATCTCTGATCGCACGGGCAGCCGCAAGGGCCTGCTGATCCTTGCGACGCTCGCCTTCTCCGCGTGCTCCTTTCTCTCGGGTCTGGCCGGCTCGTTCGCGGCATTGCTTGGGGCGCGCCTTCTCATGGGCGCGGCCGAGGGCGGCATCATGCCGATCAGCCAGGCGATGATCGCCGCGGAAGTGACACCGGAGCGGCGCGGCCTCGCCATGGGGGTGACGCAGAACTTCGGCTCCAACCTGCTCGGCTCGTTCGTGGCGCCCGTGCTGCTGGTGGCGTTCGCGACGGCCTACGGCTGGCGCAACGCATTCTTCCTTGCCGGGATCCCGGGGCTCCTCGCGGCGATGCTGATGTGGAAGTTGATAGGCGAGCCTGCGGTACCGGCCGGGACGCCGTCCCGTGGAGCGGAAGGGTCCGCGATGACCTGGGCGCAGGCATTCAAGGAGCGCAACGTGCTGATCTGCGCGGTGATGGGAGTGCTGCTGGTCTCGTATCTCGTCGTGTGCTGGGCCTTCATGCCGCTCTATCTCACGCAGGTGCGCGGCTTCGACGCACAGACCATGGGCTGGCTGATGGGAACGCTCGGCATCTCGGCGACGGTAGGCGCATTCCTCGTCTCCGGGCTCTCAGACCGCATCGGCCGCCGCCCGCTCATGATCGCGATGCCGCTGATCGGCGTGATCCTGCCCCTGGGCGCAATGTATTTCGACGGCTCGATCTGGGTGCTCGCTGCCATCTTCTTCGTCGGCTGGGGTCTGACCGGGATCTTCCCGCTGTTCATGGCGACGGTGCCGTCGGAGAGCGTAGACCGCAGGCACATCGCAACCGTGCTCGGCGTGTGCATGGGAACGGGCGAGATCATCGGCGGCGTGCTGTCGCCGTCGATCGCCGGCTTCGCCGCGGATCTGGCCGGTCTGCAAGCGCCTCTCTGGATCATGCTCGGGCTCGCGATCGCGGGCGGTCTGCTGGCGCTTGGCCTTCGGGAGACGGCGCCCCGAGTCGTGATGCGTCGTCACGCCGAGCCTGTTGAGCAGACGGCGCTCTAAGGGGGCGACACTTCGCCCACCGGCTTTCGCTGTCCCTCGCAACTCTTGACAGCGCACGGTGAGGTTAGCCACCGTGGCGGCCCAACAGGGGAGCCGCCCGGACTCAGGTCCGGGTCGGCGGGGCACCACGAGCACAGTTCCATGATTTCGGGCGACACCCTCGTGCGGGAACCGGAAACCTACAACGACTACGTCGTGCGCTTGTTCCTGATGGGCGCCGCCGTCTGGGGCGTGGTTGGAATGTCGCTCGGCGTGCTTGCCGCCGCGCAGCTCGCCTGGCCGGCGCTCAACTTCGACGTCTCGTGGCTGACGTACAGCCGCATACGCTCCAACCACACCTTCGGCGTGATCTTCGCGTTCGGCGGATCGGCGCTGATGGGAACCTGCTACTACGTCGTGCAGCGGACCGGCCACACACGGCTGGCGCTCGAGAAGCTGGCGCACTTCACGCTCTGGGGCTGGCAGCTCGCCTGTCTGCTGGCGATGACCACGATGCCGTTCGGTATCACCCAGAGCAAGGAGTACGCCGAACCCGAGTGGTTCATCGATCTGCTGATCGCGGTGGTCTGGGTTTCCTTTGGCGTGGTGTTCTTCGCGACCCTGGCCCGCCGCCGCATCCGGCACATCTACGTTGCGAACTGGTACTACGGCGCGTTCATCATCGCAGTCGGGCTGCTGCACGTCGTCAACAACCTCGCGCTGCCGGTGTCGCTCTTCAAGTCGTACACGATCTACACCGGCGCGGTCGATGCGATGGTGCAGTGGTGGTACGGGCACAACGCGGTGGCGTTCTTCCTGACCGCCGGCTTCCTCGGGATGATGTACTACTTCGTGCCGCGCCAGGCCGAGCAGCCGTTGTGGAGCTACCGTTTCTCGATCGTCAACTTCTGGGCGCTGATCTCGATCTACATGTGGGCGGGGCCGCATCATCTCCTCTACAGCGCGCTCCCGGACTGGGTCCAGTCGGTGGGCATGGCGTTCTCGGTCATCCTGCTGATGCCGAGCCTGGGCTCCGCCGCCAACGGTCTGCTGACCTTCAACGGCTCCTGGCACAAGCTCAGGACCGATCCGGTGGTCAAGTTCATGGTGCTGGCGCTGGTGTTCTACGCCGCTTCGACCATCGAGGGCTCGACGATGGCGATCAAGTCGGTCAACTCGCTATCCCATTTCACCGACTGGACCGTCGCACACGTGCATTCCGGCGCGATCGGCTGGGTCGCGATGATCACGATCGGATCGCTCTATGCGATGGCCCCGCGGGCGCTCGGTCGTCCGGCGATGCATTCGACACGCGCGATGAATCTGCACTTCTGGCTGCACATCACCGGGCTCGTGCTGTACCTGACGTCGATGTGGGCCGCCGGAATCACCGAGGGCGTGATGTGGCGGGCGACCAACCCGGACGGCACGCTCGCGCACAGCTTCCTCGCGAGCCTGATCGCGATCCAGCCGTACTACGTGGTCCGCTTTGCGGGTGGCGTGCTGGTGCTGACCGGCATGGTCGTGATGGCCTGGAACCTGTGGCACACGGCATCCGACGCCCGCGAGCGCCTGATCAAACCGATCATCGTGCCGATCCCGGAGCCGGAGCCGCTGCAGGTGCCCGCGCCCCTGCCCGCGACGCGATAGGGGCAGACCGTGGGACTGCGCTACGAACACCTGGAAGCCATCGAGAAGCACGCCGCAAAACTCGGCGTGCTGATCGCGGTGATGGTCGCAATCGGCGGCCTGGCCGAGCTCACACCGATCTTCGTCCAGGCGCACTCGGTGAAGCCGGCACCGGGGGTCCGACCCTACGATGCGCTGCGGCTCGCTGGCCGGGACGTGTACGTGCGCGAGGCCTGCTACCAGTGCCACTCGCAGATGATCCGTACGCTGCGCTTCGAGGTTGAGCGGTATGGTCCATATACCACCGTCGCCGACTCGGTCTATGACCGGCCGTTCCAGTGGGGCTCGAAGCGCACTGGACCGGATCTCGCGCGCATCGGTGGCAAGTACTCCGACGACTGGCATCGGCTGCACCTGCTGCGACCGCGCGACCTCGTTCCCGAATCGAACATGCCGAACTACCCGTGGCTCGGTGAGCGCGAGCTTGACGGTCGGGACATCCAGGCGCGGATGCGCGTGCTGCGCCGGCTCGGCGACCCGTACACCGACGCGGAGATCGAGGATGCACCGGACGCGGTGAAAGACCGCACCGAGCTCGACGCCCTCGTCGCTTATCTGCAGGGCCTGGGGGCGCCTCCGGCGGTCCCGGATGCGGAGGACGGGCGATGAGTCCGGCGTGGGGTCCGATCGCCGGTGTGATCACGATCCTCTTGATGCTGGTCTTCCTCGGCATCTGGATCTGGGCGTGGCGACCGCGGCACCGCGCCACATTCGACGCAATGGCGCGCCTGCCGATGACCGACGACGCTGAGCCCGCGGCGGGCGACGAGGAACGCCAGCGATGAGCACGTTCTGGTCGGCGTGGGTGATGGTGCTCGCGACCCTGAATCTGGGCATCGCGCTGTTTCTGTTCGTCTGGGGGCAGCGCATCGATGTCCCGACGCAGCCCGACGGAACGACCGGCCACGTCTGGGCGCACGGGGTGCTGCGGGAGGGCGTGCGCAGGCTCCCGACCCTGTGGGTGGTTTTCTCGGCGGGTCTCTTTGTCTGGGGGTTGCTGTTTCTCGTGCTGTTCCCGGGTTTTGGCGGGTTCCCCGGGCTGCTCGGCTGGACATCCACAGGAAAGCTCGAGCGCGAAACCGCGGCAAACGCCGTGCGGCTCGATGCGACGCTCGCGCGGATCCGGGGCGTGCCGGTTGAGACACTCGCGCGCGACGCGGGCGTCACATCGATCGGCGCCGTTCTCTACGAGGAGAACTGCGCCGCGTGTCACGGTCGCGACGGGCGCGGCAACCAGCTGTTGGGGTCGCCGAATCTCGTGGACGGAAACTCGCTGTATGGCAACGACGCCGGCGCGCTGCTCACCAGCATCCTCGACGGGCGAAGAGGTGCCATGCCGGGGCTCGGCGGCGTGCTCGGTCACGAGGGTGCGAACGAGGCCGCGGCCTACGTCCTGAGTCTCAACGGCTACCAGGCGCCAGCCGACTGGATTGCGGCCGGCAAAGTCCGGTTCGATGCACTGTGCGTCGCCTGTCACGGCGTCGACGGTCAGGGCAACCAGGCGCTCGGCGCCCCGGACCTGACCGACGATGTCTGGCTCTACGGTCGCGACTTCAATCGCATGACGCAAACGATCCGCGACGGTCGCAACGCCTACATGCCGGCGTGGCGCGAGCGGCTGGGCGAGGATCGCGCCCGCGCGATCGCGGCCTGGGTGTATGCGGCGGGGCAACGTGAGACCGGAGCGGCCAATTGACGCGCCTGCGACCGCGGGCGCCAGCTGGTACCGGCAGCCAATCGCCTGGCTTGCCGCGCTGATCCTGTGCGTCTCTCTCGCAGCGGTCGTCGCGACGATCGTCGTCGCGCAGCGTTACCCTGACGAACCCGTGCCTGCGACGGGCGCGCGGGTCTTGAAGGCGCCGGTCAACCGCTCCGTCGACCCGACGCCGCACGCCGATTCGGAGCCGGCCGAATGACCGCTCCCGGCGACGGCTGCTGGCACTGCGGCGAGCCGCTGCGCGGCTCACCGATCCACGTACGCGTCGCCGACATTTCGCGGTCGGTGTGCTGCCAGGGCTGTGGGGCTGCCGTCGAGTGGATCGTCCAGCTCGGCCTCGGCGACTACTACCGCCTCCGTACCGTGACAGCGCCAAGGCCTCGCCCGCATGACGCCGGCCTCGACGCCTGGCGGCGACCCGAGATCGCGCGCCACGTCGTTCGCGACCTGCCAGGTGGGCAGAGCGAGACAATGTTGCTGATCGAAGGGGTGCGATGTACCGGCTGCGTCTGGCTGATCGAGCGCGCGCTTCTCGGGGCGCCAGGCGTCATCGACGCGAAGGTCAACGCGGCGGCACGTCGGGCGCGGGTAGTCTGGCGAGGCGGCGCGGCGACGCTGCCGCAGCTGCTCGAGATTCTGTCGCGCGCGGGCTATCGTGCGCGACCGCTCGATAGTCAGGCGCTCGACGACGCGCGGCGCCGCGAAGCGCGGGACGCGCTGAAGCGACTGCTCGTGGCCGGGTTCGGCGCCATGCAGTCGATGATGTTCGCGGCCGTGCTGTACCTCGGCGCGATCGAGCCGCTCGATGAGTCGACGCGCGGTCTCTTCCGCTGGCTCGGCTTCCTGATCGCCACACCCGTCGTGTTCTACTCGGCGCAGCCGTTTTTCGCTGGCGCGGCGCGCTCCCTCGCCGCGCGGCGGCTGGGCATGGACGTTCCCGTGGCCATCGCGATCGCGGCGATCTATGCGGCGAGCCTGGTCGAGGCCCTGCGCGGCGGCGGTCACGTGTACTTCGACTCGGTGTCGATGTTCGTGTTCTTCCTGCTGGCCGGCCGCCATCTCGAAATGAGGGCGCGGCACCGCACCGGCGACCTGACCGACGCGCTCGCCCGCCTGGCGCCACCTTACGCGCTGCGTCGCTGCCTCGACGGCGCGCTCGAGCGCGTGGGGGTGCACGAGCTCGCAGTCGGCGACCGGGTGCACGTCAACGAAGGCGGCTTGGTGCCGGCCGACGGTGTCCTCGAAAGCTCGCACTGCCGTGTCGACCAGGCGCTGCTCACCGGCGAATCCGCCGCCGTGAGGCGGAGTCGCGGCGAGCGGCTGATTGCCGGCAGCGTCGTCGAGGATGGCCCGGCTGAGCTGCGCGTCGATCGGATTGGCAAGGACACGACGCTTGCAGGCATCGCCGCGCTCGTCACGCGCGCCCAAACCGAGCGGCCCCGTCTCGCTCGTGCGGGAGAACGCGCCGCTGCGCGCTTTGTTGCGCGCGTGCTGGCGTTGACCGCGGTGACGATCGCCGCATGGAGCCTCGTCGATCCGTCGCGTGCATTCACGGCGGCGCTGGCGGTGCTGGTAGTGTCCTGTCCCTGTGCCTTCGCGCTTGCCGTGCCGTCGGCGATCACTCGCGCCCTCGCGGTGCTCGCGCGACGCGGGGTGCTCGTGGTGCGGCCCGACGCAATCGAGACACTCGCCGGGGCAACCCACGTCGTGTTCGACAAGACAGGGACGCTGACCGAGCCCGTGCTTGCCGTCGCCGGCATAGAGACCGGCCGTGGCCTGACCCGGGAGGCAGCTCTCGAGCTGGCCGCAACCCTGGCGCGCGAGAGCAGGCATCCCGCGGCCCGCGCCATCGCGGTGGCGGCCTCAGATCGCGGCATGTCTGCCGCCGACAACGTACGCAGCGAAACGGGGCGCGGCATCGAAGGCACGCTCGGAGACCGGCATCTCCGGCTCGGGCGCGCGGATTTCGCGCTCGAAGGGAAAGCCGTGTCACCGCGTCACGACGATGCCGTGGTGCTCGCCGACGACTCGGGCGAGCTTGCCCTCTTCCGGCTGGATGAGCGGCTGCGGCCCGGAACCCGCGCCGCGATCGATGCCCTGCGGGCGCAGGGTCTGACGGTGCTCATCGCGAGCGGCGATTCGGCGCGCAGGGTCGAGGCGGTCGCGGCGCAGCTCGGCGTACGCGAGTGGCGCGCGGCACAGCTGCCGGCGGATAAACTCGCCTGGCTCGCGGCGCTCCAGGCGGCCGGGGCGTGCGTTATCGCGATCGGCGACGGCGTCAACGACGCGCCGGTGCTCGCCGGCGCGGATGTTGCGGTCGCGCTGGCTGGCGGTGCCGAGCTCACCCAGGCGACGAGCGACATCGTGCTGACCGGGGAGCGCCTCGAGGTGCTCGCCCCGGCCTGCGAGATCGCTCGGGAGACGCTGGCGACACTGCGTCAGAATCACCGCTGGGCACTGGTCTACAACTTGGCCGCGATGCCCCTCGCCGCTCTGGGCCTGGTGCATCCGTGGCTCGCGGCTGCCGGGATGTCGGCAAGCTCGATTGCCGTCGTGCTGAATTCGCTGCGGATCGGGCGCCGCCGCGAGCACGAGCTGACCGCGGAGCCGGGCGCAGCCGTCACGCCCCGATCGGCCAGGGCGACATGAACGCGCTCGTCATCATGATTCCTTTGTCCCTGGCGCTGGTCGCGGGTGCCGTGTGGGCGTTTTTCTGGGCGGTCGACAACGATCAGTTCGAGGACCTGGAGACACCCGGTCTCCTCCCTCTGGACGACACGAACTCCGACGAGCCGGGCGCGTGAACGCGACGCTTACTCTTGGGGCTGCCCTGCTCCTCGGCCTCGCGGCGGGCGGGCACTGTTTGCTCATGTGCGGTGGCATCACCGCGGCGCTCGGCCTGGCCACGGCAAAGACAGCCGCGGGAAACCCGCGCCCGACGCTGCTCGCGGCCTATCAGCTTGGACGAGTCGCCTCGTACTCACTCGCGGGTCTGCTGTTCGGCGGACTGATGGGCGCGCTGATCGCGGTCCTCGACGTCGAGGCCGTGCGGCTCGCGCTGCGGACCCTCTCCGCGGCAGCAATGATGCTCGCTGCGCTGGTAGTCATCGGCCGAGTTCGCGATCCCGTGTCGCGACTGGGCGGCTCGCTGTGGGCGCGCCTCGCGCCGTTCGGACGCCGCCTGCTGCCGGTCGCCACCGTGCCGCGAGCGCTCGCCTTCGGCGCGCTCTGGGGATGGATGCCCTGCGGATTCGTCTACACGGTGCTGGTGATCGCAACGCTGCAGGCCAATGCCGGACGCGCTGCATTGACGATGGCGGCGTTTGGTCTCGGGACCGTGCCCACCATGCTCGCGACCTCGCTGGGCGCAGCCCGAGTGGCCAGCCTGGCCGCACGCCCCGCCGCGAGACGGCTTGCCGGTGCCGTGCTGCTCGCGAGCGCGATCGTCACGCTCGCCGCCGCGTGGCTCGCGCCAGTGCACCATGAGCTGCACGGCTGGCTGGCCGGGCACGGTGCGCCGCTGCTCACCCCTCACTGAATGCGGTCGTACGCGCGGTGCTTCAGGCTGAATCGGGCACACCGACCCGCTTGACAATCGTCTTGAAGCGCGGGTTCGCGTGTAGAGATGCAAGCGCAGGGTCCACTCGGATCGCCTGCATGTTTGCACGCTCCTCCACCGCCTTATCGAGCCAGTCCAGCGCCGCCTCCTGGTCACCGATGGCCGCATATCCAATTGCGATGTCGTAGGCTGGCACATAGTGCTGTCGCGAAAGCACGAGCAATCCGTCGAGTTCCTGCCGCGCCTCGCCCAGACGTCCCGCGGCGGCCAGCGTCACCGCCACATCCGCATAGCTCCCCGGACCAGGACCCTTGCGGCTTCGAAACGCTTCGAGCGCCTCGTCGTAGCGTTGCTGGCCCAGCAGTGCGCGCCCGAGCACACTGCGCGAATGCGCGAAGTCCGGGTCGATCTCGATCGCGCGCCTCGCCTCGGCCTCGCCTTCCGCGTAGCGCCCTGCGAGCACGAGCAACCAGGCGTGGTTGGCCGCCGCCGGCGCCCAGAGTGGCTCGAGCTGGCGTGCGATCTCCATCTCGGCCAGTCCCTCGTCGAATCGGCCAGCGAAGCCACGCAGCAGTGCGAGGCGATAGTGAGCCGTAGCATTCCTGGGGTCGAGCGCGATCGCGCGCAGGTACCCCTCTTCCGCGCCGGACCAATCGAACTCGAATCGCCACCTGAGGTGTCCAAGCGTGGCATGCGCGTCCCCCAGATCGGGGTCGAGCGCCAGAGCCCGCGTGGCCGCCTCTCGGGCACGGGCAAAGAGCGGCAAAGGCGGCTCGCCGGCGAACACGGTCTTGATCGCGTAGCAGTCCGCGAGCGCGGCGTGCAGCAACGCGTAGTCGGGATCGCGGGCGACCGCCCGCTCGAGATACTCGATGCCCCGATCCAGGTTCTCCGCGCGACGGGAGATGCAGAGTCCGCGGCCCAGCACGTAAAGATGATTTGCCTGCGCATCGCCGGTGCGGTAGCGATCCATCCGCCGTCGATCTGAATCCGTCAGACGGAGGGCCAACGCACCGATCACGCGGTCAGCGATCGAGTCCTGCACCGCGAACACGTCGTCCTGCGGCTCGTCGAACCGCTCGGACCAGAGCTGACTACCGTCCGCCACATTGATCAACCGCACGGTAACTCGCAGCCGATTGCCCTCTCGCTGAATGCTGCCGTCGAGCACCGAGGCCACCTGGAGCTCGCGCCCTGCCGCGAGCGCATCCTGCTCGAGCTCGCCATAGCGGCGCACCGAGCTCAAGGGCCTGACCGTCACATCCTCGATGCCGCTCAGGCGAGCGATCAGCGTGTCCGTCATGCCGAGCTCGAGTGCTTCGTCACGCGTGGCGGCGAGGAGCGGCTTGAACGGCAGCACTGCCAGGGTCGCTGCCGGCGCGAGAGGCGCCGGCGCGGGTCCGGTACTCGGCTCCCGCCAGTTCCACGTCGCGGCGAGGTAACCCAGTACTCCGAAGAGCAGCAGAGCGATCGCCAGGTCGAGCTTTCGTCGTGTGCGCAGCCGGATCGCGGACACGGGTCGCCCGGCTCCGTCGGCCACCAGGCCCGCGGGCGTCCATTCGAAGAACCAGGCGAGCACGAGGACCAGCGGGAAGCCCAGCATGAGCGCGGCCAGCAGCGCCCGAATCACCCAGTCCGGCCACCGGTAAGCGTCCGCAAGGAGCTGACCGCCCTGAGCGAGGAGCCACCCCGCCCCGGCATAGGCGAGGGCCGCGCGATCCACGTTGCGCGCCCGCAGCTCCCTGAGTAATCCCTTCATGCGCAGGACCCGGCAAGACTTTACTGCGAGACGAACTGCAAGAACGGAAAGCGCTGGTCCCGCGTTCCCGAGTATAGATCGGCCGGGCGCGCGGCTCAGGACTGGACGGTGAAGGCGTCGCCTTCGGAATTGATTTCGAAGCGTCCCGCGGCGACCGCGCGCAGCCAGCGCGCCGTCGCGAGCGCGCCGCCGAACGAATAGAAGTGCACTCCGGCGATCTGCGTCTTCCCGCCGCGGGTGTATTGCGCGATGCGCGCGAGCATCTGGTCCGGCGAAGTGGCGAGACCCGCGACGTTACGCATCGCGTTCATGCTCCGCAGCGCGCCCCTGATCGAGGCACCGACGCCGCACTGCATCGCGTAGGCGATCAACTGCGACAGCGACGCCGGTCCGGCCATGCCGACGTGGATGGGCAGGCTGATTCCGTGCCCGGGCAGGCATTGCTCCCAACCGACGATGGCGGCCGGATCGAATCCGAACTGCGTCACCACGAAGAGATCGATTCCGGCTCGCCGCGCGTGGAGCTGCTTGTCATGAAGTGCGCGCCACAGCACCGTCTGACCGATGGCCCGATGCCCTTCCGGGTGAGCG
>DATJKD010000084.1:0-20207 GCA_035491795.1 Steroidobacteraceae bacterium
CGCGGCGCGCGCACGCTCACGAGTTCGTCTCTTTCGACGATCTGGTCCTTGAGAAAGCCGTTCTGGGGCCGCCACTCGATCGCTTCGAGCTTTCTCCGCAGGGCCTCGGCCGCGCCGTCGTCGACCAGCCTGGCCCGGGGCGACACTCGCATGCTGCGATTACTGATCCAGCTGAGGCTCATTTTGACCATCTCCTGTGCGGGTTCCGTCTCTGCCACTGGAGTAGTGCAGGCTTCATGCCAAGGCCAAAAAACCCTTATCTATCAGATGCTTGATTATTGGAACGAGTCCGGAGCCGCCTTGGGCCGAGAATAGCTGTCAATTGTGGCGACAGGGGCCTCACGTAGCTTTCTCGCAACAAGCGGGCGTTCGTGTGACGCAGTTCACAACTTCGAAACGTGTGACACGGGTCACGCGGGTGCGGGAAGCGGATCTGGCAGGGGGTGGTCTGTCAGGTTTTCCGACGCCTCGAAGCCCTGCAGCGTCGCAAACTCCTCGAGCGACGCCCGATCCGTCCGCAGCGTATTGATGGGAGCCGTCTCGTCCCGGTACCCGAGCGCCATGCCGGAGAAGAGCATCAGCGCCGACGGCAGGACGAGGAACTCGGCCACCGCCGCATGCCAGACGGCCCAGGCTTCCTGCGGGCAGGTGTGCAGGCCGTACTCGCGCGCAAGCAGCATCACGCTCTGCATGTACATCCCGAGATCGGCCCACTGCGGTGGGCCCATCTGCCGATCGATGCAGAAGAACATCCCCACCGGCGCGCCGAAGAATCCGTAGTTGCGGGCGAACTGGTGGACCCGCGCCGGCTTGTCCTCGCGCGGCACACCGATCGTGGCGTACATATCCTCGCCGCACCTGAAGCGCCGGCTGCGATACGGCTCGGTGAGACCGGGCGGATACACGTCGTACTCGGCGCCTTCGCCGCGCGGATGCTGCGCCAGCCGGCGACGAATGATGTCTAGGAATCGCGCCAGCGGTTCGCCGCTGAGCACGTGGCAATGCCAGGGCTGCAGATTGCCGCCCGACGGCGCACGCGTAGCTGTCTCGAGGATGGCGCGCACGGTCGACTCCGGAACTGTTGTCGGCAGGAACGCGCGGCAGCTCATGCGCGTATCGATGGCGGTGCTGACCTTCATGCGGTCCTCCCCTGTTGCGGCCAATTCTGGCAGAACGCCGCCGCCGTTCGAGGCAGGAAGAGCCGGTGGACAGGTCCGGTCGCAGCCCGGATCATCCGGAGCCATCATGGTCTCGATTGTGAGCGCGCAGCGGCCGCGCCGTGCGGCGCTGGTCTTCATCTTCGTCACCATTGCGCTCGACATGATGGCGATCGGCCTGATCGTTCCCGTGCTGCCGAAGCTGGTCGAGGATTTCATGCACGAGGACACCGCGGCGGCGGCGCGGGTCTTCGGCGTGTTCGGCGTCGTCTGGGCGGCAATGCAGTTCATCTCCATGCCGGTGATGGGCTCGCTGTCCGATCGCTACGGGCGCCGGCCGGTCATCCTGCTGTCGAATTTCGGTCTCGGGCTCGACTACGTGCTGATGGCGCTCGCGCCGAACCTCGCGTGGCTCTTCGTCGGGAGGGTGATCTCGGGCATCACCGCCGCCAGTATCAGCACCAGCATGGCCTATGTCGCAGACGTGACGCCGGTAGAGAAGCGGGCTTCGGCATTTGGCATCACGGGCATCGCCTTCGGCGTGGGGTTCGTGCTCGGGCCGGCGCTCGGGGGGCTCCTGGGCGGGATCGATCCGCGGTTGCCGTTCTGGGCTGCCGCGGCCTTGAGCCTGCTCAACGGTTTCTATGGCCTGTTCGTGCTCCCGGAATCGCTGCCGCCCGAACGCCGTCGCGTATTCGACTGGCGGCGGGCGAACCCGGTCGGCTCTCTCAAGCTGCTGCGGTCGCATCCGGGGCTCACCCGGCTCGCGGGCATCTCGTTCATCGCCAGTCTTGCGCACGCGGTGCTGCCTTCGGTCTTCGTCCTGTACGCGGGCTTCCGCTACGGGTGGCAGGAGCGAACGGTCGGGCTGTCGCTTGCGCTCGTCGGAGTGAGCTCCGGGATCGTGCAGGGCGCGCTCGTCGGGCGGCTGGTCGCGCGGCTCGGCGAACGACGTACGCTGCTCACGGGCCTCGCGTTCGGCGTGATCGGCTTCGTCGTGTACGGAATCGCGCCGACCGGCGCGGTATTCCTGATGGCCATACCGCTGCACGCGCTCTGGGGCCTCGCGGGGCCGTCTGCGCAGGGGCTGATGACGCGGCTGGTCGATCCGCGACGGCAGGGCGAGCTGCAGGGTGCCAACGGCGCGGTGCTCGGCATCGCAGCGATGATCGGCCCGGGTCTTTTCGCGATGGTCTTCGCGACCTTTATCAGCGGGCGGTCGCCCTGGCAGATCCCCGGCGCGCCGTTCTTCCTCGCCGCGCTGCTGCTGTCGCTTGCGTGGCTGATCGGTCTGAAGGTGGCCCGCGCGCCCTGCGCGGGCGCGGACCGCTGACCCATGAGCACGGGATTCGACCTGGATCCGGTCCCGGCGGCGTTTCGTCCGGCGATCGAAGAGAGGATCGGGCGGCTGACCGCGACCGTGTCGGCCGACGAACTGGATGTCGGTGTCCGCAGCATGTTGCCGAGCGTCTGGCTGGGTAGCGGGTTCGTCGCCGAGACCTGCCTGCGGCATCCGGAGTGGCTCACCTGGCTCGCGCGCTCGGGGCGTCTGCACGAGCCCGCCGATGAGCGCTGGCTCGAAGAGCGGCTGGCAGAGGCGATCGGCGCGGATGCGGTCGACCAGCAGTTCATGGACGCGCTGCGCCGCTTCCGGCGCTGGCAGCTTGCGCGCATCGCGTGGCGCGATCTTGCGGGGCACGCCGCGATCGAAACCTTGCTCGGAGAGCTGTCCGTGCTCGCCGATGTCTGCATCGCCGCGGCCTGCGCCCGCGCAGAACGCGAGCTCGCTGCCCGTCACGGCGTACCGCGGCGCGCGGACGGCACGCCACTGTCGCTGCTGACGCTCGGCATGGGGAAGCTCGGTGGAGGCGAGCTCAATTTCTCGTCCGACATCGACCTCGTATTCCTCTTCGCGGAGCACGGCGAGACCGACGGACCGCGCCCCCTCACGCACGAGGAGTACTTCAACCGGCTGGCTCGTCGCGCAGCGCAGCTTCTCGGCACGGTGACGCACGAAGGCTTTGTCTATCGCGTTGATCTTCGGCTGCGGCCGTTCGGCGAGTCGGGTCCGCTCGTGGTCAGCGTCGGGGCGTTCGAGGACTACCTGCAGCAGCATGGACGTGACTGGGAGCGCTACGCCTATGTCAAGGCGCGGCCGATCACGGGCGCGATGCGCTTCGATGAGCTGTATCGCAACGTGCTGCGCCCCTTTGTCTATCGCCGCTATCTCGACTACGGTGTGTTCGAGTCGCTCCGCGGGATGAAGGAGCTGATCGCCCGTGAAGTCGAGCGACGCGAGCTCGAGGACAACATCAAGCTTGGCCCGGGCGGTATCCGCGAGATCGAGTTCATCGTGCAGGCGTTCCAGCTCATCCGCGGCGGAAGCGACCCGCGCCTCCAGACGCGCAGTCTGCTTCGCGCGCTATCGCTGCTCGCGGGCCAGAAGCTGCTGCCCGCCGCAGCAGTCGAGGAGCTCGACGCTGCGTACCGCTATCTGCGTCGCGTCGAGAACCGGCTGCAGGAGTGGAACGACGAGCAGACCCACGAGCTGCCGGCGGACGAGGCGGGACGGATGCGGCTCGCCGCGACGATGGGTGCCGCGGACTGGGCGGCGTTCGCGGCCGAGCTGCAGGCACACAGGGATCGCGTCAGCGCGCAATTCCGGACGCTGGTTTTCGGCCCCACGCGGGCCGGCGCCGGCAACGGCGCCGCGCGCGAGCTCGAGCGCATCCTCGAGCCCGATGTCGACCACGAGCGTGACGCGCGATTGCTTCACGACACCGGGATCGTCGCCGTCGAGCCCGTGCTCAAGAGCCTGGCGCAGCTCCGCGAGAGTGCTTACCTGCGGAGGCTCGATGCAGCCGGCCGTCGCCGGCTCACGGCGCTGCTGCCGAAGCTGCTGCAACGGATCGCCGGCCGCGATTCCGAGCCCACCGCGCTGATCCGTGTGCTGCACGTGCTGGAGCGGATCGGCGGACGGACGGTCTACCTCGCGTTGCTCAACGAGAACGCGCTCGCGCTCACTCGGCTGGTCGATCTCTGCGCGCAGTCCGGTTTCCTGGCGGAGCAGATCGCCGCGTTTCCACTGTTGCTCGACGAGTTGCTCGACGAGCGTCTGATCGATGCGATCCCGACGCGCGAGGAGTTCGCCGCGGAGCTTCGCAGCCGGATGGCCGGCGCCGGAGCCGAGGATCCTGAGCACCAGGTGGAGCTCCTGCGACAGTTCCAGCGCGCAGCGGTCTTCCGCGTCGCAGTGGCCGACCTGAGCGGCCGGTTGCCGATCATGAAGGTCAGCGACCGGCTCACCGACATCGCCGAGCTGATCGTTCAGGAGGCGCTGGATCTCGCCTGGGTCCAGATCACGGCGCGTCACGGTCAACCCGAGCGGTCCGGACCCGGCGGGATGGTGCCGGCGGGTCTGATCGTCGTCGCCTACGGCAAGTTCGGCGGCTACGAGCTTGGCTACGGGTCCGACCTGGATCTCGTGTTTCTCCACGACTCCGCGGGCGATGTCGAACGTACGAACGGTCCGGTTGCCGTCGAGAACAGCGTGTTCTTCCTGCGGCTGGTTCAGCGCACCGTGCATCTGCTCACCGTGCACTCCGCAGCCGGCCGGCTCTACGAGGTGGATACGCGCCTGCGACCAAGCGGCAAGGGCGGGCTGCTCGCCCAGAGCATCGCCGGGTTCGAGCAGTACCAGCGAGCCGATGCCTGGACCTGGGAGCACCAGGCGCTGCTGCGCGCACGCGCGGTGGCCGGACCGCCGGTGCTGCGCGAGCGCTTCGCGACGGTGCGCGTCGACCTGCTTCGTTCAGCCGTGCGTCGGGACACGCTGCGCGCGGAGGTGCGCGCGATGCGCGAGCGCATGCGCGCAGAGCTGGTACGGACCAGCGACCGCGAGTTCGACCTGAAGCAGGACCACGGCGGGATCGCCGACATCGAGTTCCTCGCGCAGTACTGGACGCTCAACTGGTCGGAGCGATTTGCGGAGCTGGTGATGTTTCCCGACGTCATCCGACAGCTCGAATCACTGGCGTCCGGCGATCTCGTGCCGCAGGCGACGGTGGATGTCCTGACGGGCGCGTATCGCGCCTATCGCCAGCGCATCCATCACCTGTCGCTGGAATCGGGCGGCAGCCTGGTGCCCTCCACCGAGTTCACAGCCGAGCGCGCGGCGGTGAGCGGCATCTGGCAGGCGACGATGGAAGCTGAGCCGTCACCTGCGAGCCGCCTATAATCCCGGGCCCGAGAGCCGAGGTTGCGCCATGACCGAGCTGCTGGTGCCGATTTCCCCCGGGGAGCTGATCGACAAGATCACGATTCTCGAGATCAAGTCGCAGCGTATGCGCGACGCCGTCAAGCTTGCGAACGTGCGCACCGAGCTTGCGCTGCTGATGGACACCTGGCAGGCCTCGCCGTGGTCGGCTGCGGACATCGCCGCGGAGTGGGCCGACCTTCGCGCGGTCAACGAGAAGCTCTGGGTCGTCGAGGACGAGATCCGCGACAAGGAACGCGACGCACGCTTTGACCAGGGATTCATCGAGCTGGCCCGCGCGGTCTACGTCACCAACGACCAGCGCGCCGCGATCAAGAAGCGCATCAACACGCGCCTCGGCTCCACGCTCGTGGAGGAAAAGAGCTACGCCGACTATCAGCGCAAGGCCTGACCCCGCTAAGGCTGGCTGCGGGTGAGCGTGTACTCCGCGCTGCAGTAGGGGCACTTCGCCCAGCCGGTGACCTCTACCGGCAGGTACACGCGGGGGTGCGAATTCCACAGGTACATGCCGGGCATGGGGCAGGACAGCGGCAGGTCGTCCTCGGTGACGTCGTAGTGATGCTGGGCGTTGGGCTGGATGAGCTTTTCGCTGCGTTCGGCCGTCACGTCGGAATCCTGGTCGTCGCGGGGTGCCGCATTATCGCCGAATCCCGCCGGGCGGCGTGCGTGGCGCGCCGGCTGCCATCAAGGCGTCCAGCCGCCCGATCACGTCCCCGACCTCGATGAGGTCCATCACGCCGGGTCGCTCGATCTTGGTGGGCCAGGGCAGCTCATCGGCGGATCGACCAAGGAAGCGTCGTGCCGCCGCATCGAACCGGTCGACGCACCACTCTCGGCTGTAGTAAGGACCACTGCGCGCCGGGTTGGTCGCCGCATAGAGGCCGATAACCGGCGTACCGACGGTCGTCGCCATGTGCGCCGGTCCGGAGTCCGGCGTGAGCACGGCTGTGGCACGCACCAGCGTAGCGAGTAACTCGAGCAGCGTGTCCTTGCCGACCAGGTTCGTGGCCGGGTGCCGCATGAGTTCCGCGATCCGGGCGCCGTAGCTCAGCTCGAGATCGCTGCGTCCGCCGCAGATCAGCACCCGCATCCCGTGGCGGGCGACCGCGTGATCGGCCACGGCGGCGTAACGCTCGGGCGACCAGTTTCGGAGATCATGACTCGAGCAGGGGCTCACGATCAGCACCGGCTCTCCGGACGGGACAGCTCGCTCCGCGTACTCGAGCGACGCCTGGTCGAGCGGGATGTCCCAGCGCATCGACCGCCCCTCGATCCCGAGTGCCGCGGTGAAGCCGAAGAAACTGTCCTGCACGTGCTCGCGGCTCTTCGCCTCGATGCGCGCGTTGGTGACGAGCCACTGCAGCTCGCGCGCCCGGGCACGATCGAATCCGAGCCTGACTCGCGCGCGTACACAGGCGGCGGCGAGGCTCGCGCGCAAGGCGAGCTGCATGTGCAGCAGCGCATCGAAGCGGCGTCCGGCGAGGCGCCTGCGGAGCTCGCGGTAGGCACGTGAGCCAGTCTTCTTGTCGAAGACCACGAACTCGACGTCGGGGAGGTGACCGAGCAGCTTGTGCTCGAGCCGTCCGATCAGCCAGGTGATGCGGGTCCGCGGCCACGCGTCCTGGATGGTGCGGACGATCGCGAGCGCGTGACAGACGTCTCCGAGCGCGGACAGGCGCAGCACGCAGACCGATTCGAGCGGCTCAACCGGGGGCAGGGCAGGCATACGCTGGTAGGCAGCGGCGGGGCAATCGTGAAGAATCCATTCCCGTGAACGACACGGGGGCAACGATCGTCGCGAGTGATGTCCGGGAGGCGAGCCATCCGACCACGCGCGGCGCGATGCTATACGATGCCTCGCTCCCCGGCCATGCGGACGAGGACTGGTTCGATCCCGATCGCTGGCATGGCCCCGTGTCGGTCGAGCGGCAGGCCGGTGGCCGCAGCACCGTCGTGTTCCTCCGCGATGACGCGCGGCGCTGGGTGCTGCGGCACTACCGTCGCGGCGGTGCGGTGGCGCGCGTTCTCGACGATCGTTACCTGTACACCGGCGCGGATCGTACGCGGGGCTTTCGCGAATGGCGCCTGCTGCGAGCGCTGGCTGCGCTCGGCCTGCCGGCGCCGAGACCGGTTGCCGCGCGCTACCGGCGAGACGGGCCCTTCTACCGCGCGGACCTCCTGACCGTGGAGCTACCCTCGCGCACGACGCTCGCGCAGGCGCTCGTTTTGGACCCACTGCCGACGCAGCGCTGGTCCGACATCGGACGCTGTGTCGGCAGGTTCCATGCGCACGGAGTTCGACACGCTGATCTGAACGCAAACAACATCGTGCTGGGCCCCGCACGCGAGGTCTATCTGCTCGATTTCGACCGGGGGCGGATCGTGGCGCGCGGCGCCTGGGAGGACGCCGTGCTGGCGCGACTCGAGCGCTCGCTCGTCAAGGTGACGCAAGCGCTGCCCGCGGGCAGATACGGACCGGAGCAGTGGCAGCTGCTGCTCGACGCCTGCCGCCGAGCCTGATCGGTCCCGCCGTGTACGCCTTGTACCTCCTCCTCACGCGCCTCGCCCTGCCGTTCGCCCTAGCCGCCGACGCGTGGCAGGCGCTGCGAAACCCGGGGCAGAGAGGCCGCGTCGCGCAGCGGCTCGGGTTCGTGACGGCGAATCCCCGGCCCGGGTGCCTGTGGGTGCACGCCGTATCGGTGGGCGAGGTGCAGGCGGCAGCAGCCCTGCTAAACGCGCTGCGCGTTCGTCATCCCGACCTTCCGATCACGCTCACCACCGTGACCCCGACGGGCGCAGAGCGCGCCCGCGCGCTCTTCGGCGACAGCGTCCACCACTGTTACCTGCCGTTCGACACACCGGGGGCGATGCGGCGGTTTCTCGACCGCGTGCAGCCTCGGCTGGCGGTCATTCTCGAGACGGAGATCTGGCCTGTGCTCTACCGCGAGCTCGGCCGGCGCAACGTGCCGCTCGTCATTGGCAGCGCGCGGCTCTCCGTCCGATCGGTAGATCGTTATCGACGCGTGGCTGCGCTGATCCGGGAAACGCTCGCAAGGGACGTCGTGATCGGCGCACAGAGCGGGGTCGATGCCGAGCGGTTTCTCGCGATCGGCGCCCGGGCAGAGCACGTCCATGTCACCGGCAACGTCAAGCTCGACTTGCGGATCCCGGCGGCCGCGATCGATGCCGGGCACGACTTCCGACGCCGGTACGCCGCCGGCCGACCCGTGTGGATAGCGGGCAGTACGCACGAGGGCGAGGAGGAAGCGGCACTCGCGGCGCATGCGACCGCGTGCGTGAGGCACCCCGATGCGCTCCTCGTGCTCGTGCCGCGTCACCCGCAGCGTTTCGACGCCGTGCGCGCGAAGCTTCGGAAACGTGGCGTCGGCTTCGTGCAGCGCAGCTCGGGCGCCCCGCCGGCCGAAGATGACAGGATCTTCCTGCTCGACACCGTGGGCGAGCTGCAGGCTTTCTATGCCGCGGCGGATATCGCTTTCGTCGGCGGAACACTGGTACCGGTGGGCGGGCACAACCTGCTCGAGCCGGCCTTGCTAGGCTTGCCGATCCTGGCCGGACCGCACACGCACAATGCACCGGATATCGCGCGCCTGCTCGCCGACAGCGGCGCTCTTACGAAAGTGAGCAACGGCGACGAGCTTGCGCGGCAGGTGAGCGGTTTCCTCGACGACCCCCCGCGCGCCGCCGCCGTCGGCCGACGCGGCCGCAGCGCCGTCGAGGCGAGCCGCGGAGCGGTCGACCGGCTGATCGCGTTGATCGAGCCGCTGCTCAGGTCTTCGGACGAACGACCGGCAGCGTCGTCGGCGTCGTCAGGAAGCCGTTGATCGACTGCAGGTCGCCGGGAGCGAGCACGCCGGCCGCCGACTTCAGACGCACCAGATTGATGAGGTAGTCATAGCGACTGCGGGAGTAGTCGCGCTGCGCCTCGAACAGCCGCCGGCGCGCATCCAGCACGTCGACGGTCGTGCGCGTGCCCACCTCGAATCCGGCCTCGGTGGCCTCGAGCGCGGTCTGGTTCGACTTGACCGACTGCTTGAGCGCGGTCACGCGCGCCCTCTCGGCGAGCACCCCCAGGTACGCGTCGCGCGTGTCGCGCTCGGCGCGGCGGATGGCGCCCTCGAGCCGCTCGCGCTCGGCGCGGTGCAGGTGCACCTGCTCGCGGACGCGTGACTGCGTCGCGCCACCGGCGAAGATCGGGATGTTGACGCGGACCCCGTAGGTGTCCTCGACCTGGTCGGAGTCCGCCGGACCCTCGAGACCGTTGTTGATCTGTGTGACGCTGGCATCGAACTCGATGCGGTTCGCGAACAGGTCGACGCTCGGCATGTGGCCCGCCTGCGCGATCTTGACGTTGCGCTTGGCGACGTCGACGCCGAGCCGCGCGGCGATCACGTTCAGGTTCTGCTCGAGCGCCTGGGTCACCCAGGTTTCCTCGTCCGCCGGCTGAGGCTGATCGAGCGGCATTTCCTCGCCCGGCTCGCTGAGCGTCTGGTAGGCCTCCCCCGTGAGCTCCCGGACCACCTCGTGGGTGCTCGCGAGCGCACGCTTGGCGGCGATCACCGCGGCGGTGGCACTGTCGTGGGCGGCCCGCGCTTCCTGCACGTCGGTGATTGCGATCAGCCCCACCTCGAAGCGCTTCTCGGCCTGCTCGAGCTGGCGGGTGACCGCCTGCAAGGTCGCATCGGCTGCCGACAGCGTGTCCTCGGCGGCCAGCACATCGAAATAGGCTTGCGACACCCGCAGCAACAGGTCCTGCTGCGCTGCGCGGTAGTTGGCCTCGGCCAGGGCGACCTGCGAATCCGCGCGCTTCAATGCCTGCCACTGATCCCAGCGGAAAAGCGTCTGGGTCGCCTCGGCCCGGTAGTTCCAGGCGTCCTGGTCGGACGACTGCTCGTTGTTGACGATGGCGATGACGGGCGGCGTGGCCGGGTTGCTGTCCTGGTCGACCGCCTGGGTGAAGGTCGAGTTGCTGTCGGAGTCGCTCTGCGCCCATTGCCCGTCGATGTTGACCTGGGGCAGCAGCAGGCCGCGTGCCTGGGGCTTGACCTCGAGCGCCGCCTCGCGCCGGGCCTCGGCCTCCCGGATCAGGGGGTCGTTCTGGACTGCGTCCTGGTAAACCTCGAGCAGATTCTCGGCGCCGGCGGCACTGGAAAGGAGTGCGCAGGCAATAGCACTGGCCAGGACGAACTTGTTTCTGTGCATCGGGGGTCACCGTTTCGGCGGCCAAGGCCGCCCAGGCTAGTTGGTGTTATACAAGACTATATCACCTGCGGAATCGATGGCTACCCGGGAGGGAGCCGCCCGGTCGCATGCCTCCGGCCGGTTGTCGCAAATCAGAAGACAAATGCCGGCGGCCGCGGGGCGTTGACGAGCGGGTCGATCCGGGTCTCAAACAGGCTCTCGTGAGACCAGTCGGACCGGCCGGCTCGCGTGACCTTTCGCGCATCCATCACCGGACCGACGCCGACCGTGACGAAAAGCCGCCCCCCTTCGACGAGCGCGTGCTCGAACCGCGGGTCGTACACGGGCAGCGAGCCGGTCACCGCGATCACGTCGTAGACCGCCTCGTCTGCCAGGGTCATCGCATCGCCGCACTCGACCGCTACACTTCGCACACCGTTGCGCTCGAGATTCGCGCGCGCGGTGTCAGCAAGCTCCTGCACGATCTCGATCGAGCGCACCGAACGCGCGAGCTGCGCCAGACAGGCGGCGAAGTAGCCGCTTCCAGTGCCGATTTCGAGCACCCGATCCTGCGGCTGGATGGCGAGCGATTGCAGGATCCGGCCCTCGACCTTTGGCGCGAGCATGGATTGCCCGTGGCCCAGCGGCACGCTCATGTCGGCGTACGCGACGTCGCGGAAGGCGGTCGGCACGAATTGCTCGCGGGCGATGCTGTCCATGACCTCGAGGACTTTCAGGTCGAGCACAGACCACGCCCGGACCTGCTGCTCGACCATCTGGTGGCGGGTAGTTCGTACGTCGATCATGGCGGGTTCCCGGCTGATGGCATCAAGGGCGCATGCGGAGGCGCGCAGGTTAAGGAGTGCAGGTTCTGAGGACAAGCAAAGACCGCACGTTGATTATGGTGAATCCGGCGGGGCAGGGCGACTGCTTCCGCTATGCTTCCGCTGCGAACCGGAATAACAAAAGCCTGCGCTGCGCGCGCCCCGCAATTGCGCGCTGCACGGGTACAGAAAACATGGGGTCAGAGGCCCCGCCGGGCCTGAGGACATGGCGAGTCCCTATAACGACATGCTGATCGCTGTCCTGGTCGGGTTGGGTGCGCTCGTGGCGCTGCTGGGCGCTGTTCTGTACTGGCGCAATCGCCAGCTCCGGGAACTGCGCCAGGTCGGCGAGCGCGTCGCCGTGGCCGCGCGCGACGGCGATCTCGACATTCGCTTCGGTCCCGACGCGACGGGCGAAGACGCCACCGAGTTCGCCCTCAACGTCGATCGGATGATGGAGCGTCTGCAACGCGAGCAGGCGACGCGTTCGGATCGCGAGGCGGTGCTCAAGCGCCTGGTTGAATCGATGAACGAGTCGATTGCCGTGGAGCGCGACGGCATCCTCGTCGCCAACTCGCGGTTCGCGGAGCTCTGTGGCGCGTCGAGCCCGGCGCAGCTCGTCGGCCGCCGGCTATCCGATCTGGTCCATCCGGATTTCGCGGAGCTTCTCGGCGAGCATCTGCGACGCCACCGCGAAGGTCAGCCGGCGCCGGTGCGGCTCGAGGTCGAACTGCGGCCGGTGGCCGGGCACACGGCGCGGGTCGAGCTCAACTTCGCGCGCGTCAGCTACGACGCGCAGCCTGCGCTGCTCGTATCCGCGGTCGAGATCAGCTCGCGCGCCGACCAGGCGCACGGCGCGCACGTGCGCGCCACGGCGTGGTCGGCGCTCGATTCGCTGTCCGAGGGCGTGCTGACGACCGACGTCGACGGCCGCATCGTGTACGTCAATCGCGCCGGCGAGGCGCTGCTCGGCAAGCCGATGGCGGATGCGATCGGTCATACGCTCGGCGAGGTGATAAATCTCGTCGACGAGGCGGACCGCAAGACGCTCGGCGACCCGGTGCGCCAGGCGCTCGCGACCGGCGCCCGCATCAACATCGGCCGTCGCGGCATGCTGGTCTCGGCCAACGGCGACGGCGAGCGCTCGATCGAGCTCACGGTCTCGCCGATGCGCGACGAGGAGGGAAACGTTTCCGGGACGGTGATCTCGCTGCGCGACGTGAGCGATCTGCGCGGTCTCACGCGCCAGATGTCCTATCAGGCGAGCCACGACGCACTTACGGGACTCGTCAATCGCCGCGAGTTCGAGAGCCGGCTGCAGGAGGCCATTGAATCCGCGCACGCTACCGCGATTCGCCACATCCTGTGCTACCTGGATCTGGACCGCTTCAAGGCGGTCAACGACGAATGCGGCCACGTCGCGGGCGACAGCATGCTGCGCGAGGTGGCCGCGCTGATCAAGGATGCGGTGCGCGACTCCGACACGGTCGGCCGCCTGGGCGGCGATGAGTTCGGGATCCTTTTGTTCGGCTGCCCGCTCGAGAAGGCGCGGCAGATCGCTGACGACGTCGTGCGCGCGGTGGCGGATTACCGCTTCGTGTGGAAGGACAAGATCTTCAACATCGGCGTGAGCATCGGGCTGGTCGAGGTGTCGCGCGAGAGCGGGTCGATCGAGGACATGATCGGGGCCGCGGACTCCGCCTGCTACGTGGCGAAGAAGCAGGGCAGCCACGTGCAGGTGTACTCGGCGCAGGACGAGGCGGCGGCGCGCCAGCGCGGCGATATCCACTGGCTGCAGCAGCTGCAGTCGGCACTGCGCGAGGATCGTTTCGAGCTCTACGCGCAGACGATCATGCCGGTGGGCGCACCGCCGCTGACCGGCCCCGGCCTCGAGGTGCTGCTGCGGCTCAAGGACGAGGCCGGAAACTCGGTGGCACCCGGCGAATTCATGCGCGCGGCGGAACGGTACCGGCTGATGCCGCACGTCGATCGCTGGGTGGTGCAGACCGCGCTGGCGGCGCTCGGACGCGGTGGCGTGCGTCTGCCGCCGGGGCGAAGCCTGTGTATCAACCTGTCCGGGCACACGCTCGCCGACGCGGGGTTCCTCGAGTTCGTGGTCGATTGCCTCGACCGAACCGGGGTGAGCCCGGATCGCGTCTGCTTCGAGGTCACCGAGAACTCGGTGATCACCAACATCGAGCATGCGCGCCGCTTCATCGGCGTCCTGCATGGCATGGGCTGCCGTTTCGCGCTCGATGACTTCGGAAAGGGCCTGAGCTCGTTCGCCAACCTCAAGCACCTGTCGCTCGATTACCTGAAGATCGATGGCTCCTTCATCCGCAACCTGGGCTCAGACAACGTCAACCAGGCCATGGTCAATGCGATGATAAAGCTCGCTCGCTCGCTCAGATTCCAGGTGATCGCCGAGCAGGTAGAGGACATGAGCGCCCTCGATGCCGTGCGACGCATGGGGGTCGACTTCGTGCAGGGCTACCAGGTCGGCCGGCCACAGCCGCTCGCCATGGCCTGACCGGCCGGCGCGTTTCTAACGGGCGCTCGCAACGCGGGTCTCCGGCTTCGAGCTCTCGCGGGACTCGTGGTACACCGTCAGCGCCGGTGCGCCGACCTCTCGCACCGCGCGATCGACGACAAGTTCGACGCAATCGAACTGCGACCGTGAATCGAGGCCGTCGAGCAGGCCTGCGTCTTCGCAGAGCTCGAGCGCCTCGCGTTCGAATCGCTGGTAGAGCGCAGGTACGCGCGCGGCGTTTGCGACCTCGCCATACGCGTAAGCCACGTTCCGCGCGGACGGGCCGGCGACATGCTCGGTCGGGGAGAGGTGCGCGGCGAGCGGGACGAGGACCGTCGCCACGACCAGCACGAGCAGACTGCGACCGGAGACGCCGGCCCGAACCGGTCCGCTGGGGAGCGAGAAGTTAGCTTCCATGGGAGCCTCCGCCAGGTGGGTGGTTTTCACCTGTGGGGAGGATCCTGCGCGGGCGCCCGCGCGCTGCGTTTCGAAGGTCTGAAGGCCGTTTAAGAAAAACTGAAACGGCCCGGATCACACCTTGATCAGCGTGCCCGCGCGCCCGGCGGCGGCGCAAACGCCCGCGCCTGCTCGGCGAGCCACACCTTGAGGAGCCGCACCTTCTCGACCTTCAAGTACTCCGGCAGGCAGGCGAACCAGTAGGCGAACTCGGACTGGATGACGCGCTCGCTCGCGAGCGCCAGTCGCCCGAGCTTGAGTTCCGATTCCACCAGGCTCCAGCGCGCGACGGCAAGCCCCTGACCCGCCTCGGCGGCGCGGATGACGGTGACGGAATCGTCGTACAGCGCGGTGCGTACCAGATCGCGCTGGTCGCCATGATCGAGCAACCAGGCCGACCAGGGCTCCGAGGTGCTGTGCACCAACCGGTACGGGCGCAGATCCTCCGCCGTCCGCACCGATCCGTGGCGCGCGAGCAGCGCGGGCGCGCAGACCACTACCAGCCATTCATCGAGCAGCTTCTCCGCGTGGAGCCCCGGCCATTGACCGCGTCCCATGCGTACCGCGGCCTGCAGCCTCGACTGGCGCAGGTCGACAGGCTCAGCCGAGGTGTGGACCGTCACCTGGAGCTTCGGATGACGCGACTGGAAGTCCGGCAGCCTCGGCATCAGCCATTGCTGCATGAACGACGCCAGGGTCGTCACCGAGATCTCACCTTCGCAGCGATCGCCGCGCGCGGCGTCGATCGCTTCCTCGAGCTCGCGTAAGCCTCGCTCGACGCGCGGCAGCAGCCGCTCGCCCTCGGGTGTGAGCTCGAGGTTACGACCCCGGCGGCGCAGCAGCGGCAGCTGCAGGTAATCCTCGAGCGTCTTCAGCTGCATGCTGACCGCGCTCGCCGTGACACCGAGCGCGTCGGCTGCGCGGCTGACGCTCATGTGCTGGGCCACCGCGGCGAATACGCGCAGGCTGCCGATGGGCGCGCGGCGGAACGCCGGGGCGTCGGGTTTTGCTCGACGCCCGGCCTTGAGTTTTTTGACCGATTTCTGCAAGCCGGCACCGTATGATCGGTAGCCATGATCAGCGTCGCGTCCCTGCATGTCTACCCGGTCAAGTCCTGCCGCGGCATCGAGCGCCCGTCGGCGGTCGTTACCGACGCGGGTCTCGAGCACGATCGCGAGTGGATGATCGTCAGCTCGGAGGGGCGCTTCCTGACGCAGCGCGAGGAGCCGCGGCTCGCGCTGATCGAAGCACAGGTCGACGACACACGGCTCCGGCTTTCATGCGCCGGTCACGGCACGGTGGAGGTTCCACTCAACCTGCGCGGCGAGCCGCGCGAAGTCGTCGTCTGGCGTCACCAGTGCACGGCGCACGACCAGGGCGACGAGTCCGCATGCTGGCTCAGCGAGCTGCTCGGCCGGCCGCTGCGACTGGTGCGGTTCGATCCGGCCCATCGACGCGTGAGCGATCCGGACTTCACCGGTCGCACGCCGGGGTACAGCCGCTTCGCCGATGCCTATGCGCTCCTCGTCCTCTCGCTCGCATCGCTCGTGGATCTCAATACGCGCCTGCCCGCGGCGCTGCCGATGAACCGGTTCCGGCCGAACGTCGTGCTCGACGGCCTCGAGCCGTATGGCGAGGACGCCATCCACGAGCTTCGCGCGGGTGCGCTCACGCTTCGCCTGGTCAAGGCCTGCACGCGCTGCACGATCCCGACGACCGACCAGTCGACGGCGGCGCGCGATCCCGCGGAGCCGCTCCGTACCCTGCGCAGCTATCGGTGGGACGCAGCGCTGCGCGGCGTCACCTTCGGGCAGAACGCGATTGTCGTTGAGGGCGCGGGTGTGCCGCTGCAGGTCGGGCAGAAACTCGCGGCGATGCCACGCGGCTCCGGCGCGCGGTTCGGCTGAATCCAAACCGGCTACTCCGGCAGAGTCTTTCCCGAGCCGCCCAGCTCCGCCGGTACGTCAGCCATCTTGGGCAGGCCGTCGGTGATGTGCAGCACCGTCTCCTGGTAATGAACGTGCACCGCGGGCTTGAAGGGCAGGTCCGGAATGATCGCGCTGTAGACGTCGGTGAGGCCCATTGTCGGGTGCTCGGTCATCACGTGCCCGCCGCAGGTGCGGCAGAACCGCCGCACGCTCTGCGGCGTCTTCGAATACGAGCCGAGCTGCGCCTCGCCGCGCGTGACGGTGACGTTTTCCGGGCGCCACAGCGTGAACGCGTTAACCGGCCCGGCGGACCAGTGCCGGCAGGATTCGCAATGGCAGTAGCCCATCGCCACCGGCTGGCTGCGTGCCGTCACCTCGACGGCGCCGCAGAAACACGTGCCCCTGACCGTCTGTTGCGTTGTCATGTCAAACCTCCGGCTGTGGCAGTCGTCCGTGGTCACGCATATTCGGGCTTTCGTGCGGCGAGGCGGTCAGTCTCGGTAGCCGGGATTGACGCGGTCGAGCCGGCGCAGCAGCCCCGGCCATGCGATCCCGCCGCCCAGGGACCGCGTGACTTCGCGCACCGCTGCCTTGACGCCAGCCACGATCCGCGGATCGACCGGGATCAGCTCGCTTCCGCCCGCCTGAGCGCGCACCTGGATCATGCAGGCTGCCTCGAAGACATACATGAAGAGAAAGGCGTCGGCAACGTTCTCGCCGACGGTGAGCAGCCCGTGATTGCGCAGCATCAGGAAGTTGCGATCGCCGAGATCGCGCACCAGCCGTGGCTTCTCGTCCTCGTGGAGCGCGATTCCCTCGTAATCGTGGTAGGCGAGCGAGGACAGCACGAACGTCGCCTGCTGCGACAGCGGCAGCAGACCCGCTTTCTGCGCCGACACGGCCACGCCGTTCAGGCTGTGGACATGCAGCACGCACTTTGCGTCCGCGCGCGCGGCATGGATTGCGCTGTGGATGGTGAACCCTGCGGGATTGATGTCGCAGGGGCTGTCCATGACCTTGCGCCCTTCGAGGTCGATCTTGACCAGACTCGAAGCGGTGATCTCCTCGAACAGGTGACCATAGGGGTTGATCAGGAAGTTGTGCTCGGAGCCGGGCACGCGAGCCGAGATGTGCGTGAACACGAGATCGTCCCAGCCGAAGAGCGCAACCAGGCGATAACACGCGGCGAGATCGACGCGCTGTTCCCACTCGGCCTGGCTCACCTGCGCCTTGACCTCGGCGGTGCGGGGCTGGACGCGCGGCGTCGTTGCACTCATGCGGCTTTCACCTTCCCGTTGGGACCGCGTCGTGTAGGGGAATATTACTCCGAGGCACCGCGTGCGGGGCGCAGCCCCCACAGCACGCAGAGTATCGCGACGATGAGCGCGCCGGAGCCCACGCCGAACAGGGTCGAGACCAGCGCTTCCTGCCATGCTTCGCCCTGGTAACCGGTGCCGGCGATTGGTGTCGAACGGCTGGTGCCGAAGGCGGCCGCCAGAACCAGCGCGATCCAGATCGCGTAGAGCGAAAACACGCTCGCGACCGCGGCGAGGCGTTCCAGCCGCGACGCGAGGTGCAGATGGCGCCAGAGCAGCCCCAGCACGGTGAGCACGATCCCGTTCTGCACGCCAGCGGTATGCGCCGAGAGCCCCTGTCGAGCGTTGTCGAACATCGGGATGAACGCTCCCGTGGCGAGCCCGAGCAGTATGAGCAGCACGCCGAACCAGCACATCCGGCGAGCGACGCCCGCAAGTTCTGCACTTGCATTCCCGCTCATGCGGCGCGCCGGATGCTACTCGTACCAGATCTCGATCTCGTAACCATCGGGATCCCTCACGAAAGCATACGGGCAGCCGGGCGCGAATTCGCCGCGCGAGCTTACCGAGCCCCCGGCGCGCTGGACGGCAACGACCGCCGCGTCGATGTCCCCTGGTCGCAGCAGGCGGAATCCGAAATGGATGATCCCGCCGGGCGCCCCGGCGTGCTTGGGGTCGCGTTCGAAGGCAATCACGTCCTTGGGCCCGGGGCCCAGCACTTGTATCGAGTCCGCGTCGCGGTAGTACTCCCGGACGCCGAAGACCGCGCGATAGAACTTGAGCGAACGCGCCGGGCTCTTCACCGCAAGGGCGATGTGCGTGAGGCCGTGCGTGGCGAGGGGTCGAGGTCTGGTCACCGCATTCTCAGCCCGGTGCAACTCGTTCGAGCACGTGACGTGTCATGCCGACGGCGAGCTCGTGCTCCCCCATGAAGATCTTGCCGGCATTCTCCTTGCGAAGCAGCTCGGCTTCCTCCTCGCTGTGCGTTCGGACGACCGTTTCTATCCCCGGATTGACGGTGCGTGCCGCCTCGATCATCAGCCGCGCCTGGAAGGCATCGGGAATCGCAATCACGAGCATGCGCGCGCGTGCGATGTGTGCCTGCGCGAGCTCAGCCGGATCAGAGGCGTCACCGGCGACCGCCTGCACGCCCTGCTCACGCAGTTTCTCGACCAGCTCGCGGTTCTGCTCTACCACCACGAATGGCAGCCCACGCTCGGTCAGCGCCTGGCCGATCCGGCGACCTACCCGTCCGTACCCCACGAGCACGACGTGACCTGCGGGACTGTGTGGCGTCGTTGCGGCCGGCAGGGCCGCCAGCGGATCCGGCCGGCGTTCCAGCCAGCGCGCGAGGCCCGCCCGCCCCTGCAACCAGCGCTCCGCAGGCTCGATGGTCCGGAACACGATCGGGTTCAACGCGATGGAGATGATGGCGCCGGCCAGGATGAAATTCTGTCCTTCCACCGGAAGCAGACCCAGCGTAACCCCCAGACCTGCGAGGATGAACGAGAACTCGCCGATCTGCGCGAGGCTTGCCGACACGGTGAGCGCCGTGTTGAGCGGATAGCGGAAAGCGATCACCAGCAGGAAGGCCGCGAGCGACTTGCCGACGAGGATCACGGCGACGACGGCCAGGACCTGGAGCGGGCGCGTGAGCACGACCGCGGGATCGAACAGCATGCCCACCGAGACGAAGAAAAGCACCGAGAACGCGTCGCGCAAGGGCAGCGATTCCTGCGCCGCGCGGTAGCTCAGGTCCGATTCGCGCAGCACCATTCCCGCGAAGAACGCGCCCAGCGCGAAGGAGGCGCCAAAGAGCGCGGAGGAGCCATAGGCGATGCCAAGCGCTGCCGCGATGACGCACAGGGTAAAGAGCTCCCTCGAGCCGGTGCGCGCCACCTGCCACAACAGCCACGGAAAGAGACGGCGGCCGACGACCAGCATCAGGGCGATGAACACCCCGATCTCGCCGACCGTCATCGCGATCGAGCGCAGGACCTCACCGCCGTCCATGGAACCGGGGGTCGCGATTACCGCCGCGAGCGGCGGCATCAGCACGAGCACCAGCACGGTCACGAGGTCCTCGACTACCAGCCAGCCGACCGCGATTCGGCCGTTCACGGTCTCGAGCTCACCGCGCGCTTCGAGCGCGCGCAGCAGCACGACCGTGCTCGCGACCGACAAGGCAAAGCCGAACACGATCCCCGACGTGAGATTCCAGCCCCAGAGAGTCGCGAGACCCGCGCCGAGTGCCGTGGCGACCGCGATCTGCACAAGTGCACCCGGCAGCGCGATGCGGCGCACCGACAGCAGGTCCTGGAACGAGAAATGCAGCCCGACGCCGAACATCAGCAGCATGACGCCGATCTCGGCAAGCTGACCCGCGATCTCGAGGTCGGCTACGTAGCCCGGCGTCGCCGGGCCGAGCACGACGCCCGCGAGCAGGTAGCCGATCAGGGCCGGCAGCCCGAGACGCACCGCGATGAAGCCGAGGATGAGCGCGAGTCCGAAACCCGCCGCG
>DATJKD010000085.1:0-8748 GCA_035491795.1 Steroidobacteraceae bacterium
GTGATCCCCGCGGTGATAAGGTGGCTCGCCGGTCAGCATCTCGTACAGGATGACGCCCAGGCTGTAGATATCCGCGCGCTCGTCGACCTTTTTGCCCAGGATCTGCTCGGGCGCCATGTACTTCGGCGAGCCGATCACGTAGCCGGTCTTCGTGAGCTGTGTATCGCCCTCGAGCTGCGCGGCGGCGACACCGAAGTCCACGATCTTCACCAGACCCGTCTCGTCGATCAGCACGTTGGCGGGCTTCAGGTCGCGGTGAATGATGCCTTGCTGGTGCGCGACCGCCATGCCCGTGCATATGTCGGTCGCGTACCGCACGGCTTTGGCGAGCGGCAAGGGCTTCTCGTTCACCTCGTTGCCGAGGGTGTGCGATGGAAAATACTCCATCGAGATCGCGTAGTTGCCGCGGATGAGCAGGAAGTCGTAGATGCGGATGACGTTGTGGTGTGTGATCTTGCGCGAATAGCGCAGCTCGTGCACGAACCGCTTCATCATCTCCTCGTCCTGAGAGACGTTGGGGTTCAGGAACTTGAGGATCAGCCGCTCGTCGACGACCGTGTCCTCCATCAGCAGCACGGTGCCGAAGGCGCCCTTGCCGATCTTCTGTACGTACTTGTAGCGGCCCTCCAGCACCTCGCCGGGCTTCAATTGCGAGATGTCGAGTCGCTGCGACTCCGGCTGCGGCTTCAGAAGGCCTTCGATGTCCGGGCGGTCGACCAGCAGGGTGCGTGCAGGCTCGGCCATGCGCGCAGCACCCGCGGCCACCGCCACCGCGCCGCTCGAGAAGCGGCTGTCGAGATCTTCGACCGCGCGCAGCGCCGCATGGCTCACGGTGTGATCGGAGCTCACGGCACCGATTACCTCGAGGCGGGCACGCACGCCTTCGGCGCTCTGTTCGTTGACGAGCCGCGTGAGCGCGGTGATCGCCTCGAGCCGTATTTCCTTGGACGGATTCTCGAGGTGCGGCAGGATGTGTGGCACTTGTGCCGAGCCGCCGATCTTGCCAATTGCACGCACCACCGTCGGCAGGGAGCGTTCGTCGCCCGCGCGCAGCAGCTCGACCAGCGAGGGCAGGGCCCGGTTGCTGCCGATCTCGGCCAGCGCGTCCACGGCGCGTTCGCGCACCCACCAGTCCTTGTCGTGCGTGGCATCGATCAGGAAGTTGACCGCCCGTTCGTCCTTGGTCTGATTCAGGATCTCGATCGCGGCGCGTCGGACGTCCTCATCCTGGTCGCGGATCAGCTCGAGGGCGGCGTCGATCACGCGCGGCCCGCCGATCTTGGCGAGCGCATCGGCTGCACGGCTGCGCACCCACCAGTCGTCGTCCTTGATCGACTGAAGCAGGTACTTGACGTGCTGGGCCGTGCCGATCTCGTTCAGCACTTCGACCGCGGCGCGGCGCGCACCTTCGTCCTCGTCACGCAGCACACTCACGAGGTGCTTGATCGTCTCCGGGTGATTGGCGCGCACGACGGCGTCGATCGCCTTCTGCTGCGTTTCGACATCGTGATCACGGAGCACCTCGCAGAGGAGGGCAACGTCCACGTTGCCGTCAAGACGCGCGAGCGCATTCAGCACCGCCTGGCGGATGAACTTACTGGTGTCCTTGAGCTGCGTCTGCAGGGCCGCGCCGACCTCGGGTCGGTTGAACCGCGAGAGGATGTTGATGATATGCACCCGCGCGATCGGGTCCTTGCCGCCGAGGCGACTGATGAGCTCGGGGACGATGGCCGGGTCGGCAATCTCGCCGATGACGCGAAACAGCGCCGCCTTCTCGGTCGGCTCCTGGGCGTAGGCGTGCTTCAGCAGCTCGCGGGCGTTCAGACGTGCCTTCTGCGCAGCCAGGATGCTCACGACCTGGCCCTTCGGCATTTCGGGTTGCTCGAGCAGGTTGTAGAGCATGGACGCTGGGTAGCTCTTGGCGCTGCTCATCGCCCACACGACGGCCGCCACGGTCCGCTGATTGCCGTCCTTGAGTCCTTCCGCCACGACGGGGAAGGTCCGCGCGTCGAGCATGCTGCTGAGCGCACTTACGAATCCGGCGGTCTCCTGCTTGTCCGCGTTCGCCAGCGCATCGATGATGCGCGGGATGGCCGCCGGCCCCAGCTTGGCCAGCTTGTCCAGGGCCTTGCGCGTGTCCGACTCGGGCGTATCCCCGGCGGCCTTGATCTCGGCTATCAGGCGTTCGGCGCGGAGGTTACTTAAGAGGCTCATCGTGTGGGCTGCGGGGTCTGCTCTGCAGGGAGAATTAAGTCAACGGAAACCCGGCCGCAAGGCGCGGCGCCAGCAAACAGAAATTATGCCACGCGCGATCGGCGCTCCCGCCGTGGGCGCGTCTGAATCCGCTACAATTCCTCTTGCGCGGCTCATGCCGTTCTCCTTGGGATCCGGGCCACCCATGATCGACGATCGCGTCCGCGAAGCCCGCCTCGTGGTCGGGAATTATGTCGAACCCTACCTCGGGACGCCCTTAAGCGACGTAAAAGCTGTGAAGTCCGTCAGATTGGACGGCGGAACCGTCGTGGCCGAGGTGGTGCTTGGATTCCCGCTCGGGCCCTACCGTGAGGAGCTCGCCCGGGCGCTCGAGGCCAGACTCGAAGGCGGCGGGCCGGCGCGGGCGGAGGTGACCTGGGAAGTCGCCCCGCAGGCCGCGCCAGCCGGCCGACAAGCATTGCCCGGAATTCGCAACGTGCTCGCGATCGCTTCCGGCAAGGGCGGCGTGGGGAAATCAACGGTCGCGGTCAATCTGGCGCTGGGGCTGACCCTGGATGGCGCCCGGGTCGGGCTGCTTGATGCGGATATCTACGGACCAAGCCAGCCCCGTATGCTGGGGCTGACTGGCGAGCGGCCGGTCTCGCGCGACGGCAAGCGGCTCGAGCCGCTCGCGGCCCACGGCCTGCACGCGATGTCGATCGGGTTCCTGATCGAGGAAGAGCAACCGATGGTCTGGCGCGGCCCGATGGTGACTCAGGCCCTCGCCCAGCTCCTGGGCGACACGAACTGGGGCGAGCTCGACTATCTGGTCGTCGACATGCCGCCGGGGACTGGAGACATCCAGCTCACCCTGTCGCAGCGGGTGCCCGTAAGCGGCGCGGTGATCGTCACGACACCGCAGGACATCGCATTGCTCGACGCGCGGAAGGGCTTGAAGATGTTCCAGAAGGTGTCCATCCCGGTCCTTGGGATCGTGGAAAACATGAGCACCCACGTGTGCAGCCGCTGCGGGCACGCAGAACCCGTGTTCGGCGAGGGTGGCGGGCGGCGCATGGCGGAGGAGTACGGCGTCGCCCTGCTTGGCCAGCTACCGCTCGACATGCGCATACGCGAGCAGACCGACAGCGGGCGCCCGACGGTCGTCGCGGAGCCGGACAGTCCTCTGGGCCGCACCTGGCGCGATCTGGCCCGCCGCACGTCGGCCCGCCTCTCGCTGAGCGGAGCGGCCGCATTTCCCAGCATCACAGTCGAGGAAAGCTGAGTGAGCATAAAGTCCGACCGCTGGATCCGCCGGATGGCCGAGGGACACGGCATGATCGAGCCCTTTGCCGCGGAGCAGGTGCGCACGGTCAACGGGCACCGAATCGTCTCGTACGGCACCTCGAGCTACGGCTACGACGTACGCTGTGCCCCGGAATTCAAGATCTTCACCAACATCAACTCGACCATCGTCGACCCAAAGGACTTCGACCACGGGTCGTTCGTGGATCTGACGGGCGAGGTCTGCATCATCCCGCCGAACTCCTTCGCCCTGGCGCGAACGGTCGAGTACTTCCGGATCCCACGCAACGTCCTGACGATCTGTCTCGGCAAGTCGACCTACGCACGCTGCGGCATCATCGTCAACGTGACGCCCCTCGAGCCGGAATGGGAGGGCCACGTGACGCTCGAGTTCTCGAACACGACGCCGCTGCCCGCCAAGATCTACGCGAACGAGGGCGTCGCGCAGATGCTGTTCTTCGAATCCGACGAAATCTGCGCAGTCTCCTATCGCGACCGCGGCGGCAAGTACATGGGCCAGCAAGGCGTGACGCTGCCGAAGGCCTGAGCAGATCCCTTACGTCCCGCGCCGCGGATGATCCTCGCCGCGGTAGTCGCTCGCCCGCTGATCCGCAGCGACTAGGGTGGCGTCAAGCTGGCGAGCTTCATCGAGATCTCGGGCTTGCCCTTGCGGTACTGGACGGCCTGCACAGGTACGAAACCGAGCGCCGGCGCGTGCCACACGCGCGAGACCCGTGACGACCCGTCGCGCTGACTGGCCCAGACGACGGTGTCGTATTCGCCCGCCGGCGTCGTGACCCGAGCCGTGCCTTCACTCCAGTAACGGTACTGACGCAGCCGGCCGCCGGCGACGATCGCAAAGCCCGTCGGCGTGCGCCCGGCGAGCAGTTCGACCAGCATCGCGGCCTGCACCGAGGCGGTGTCCTGTGTGCCCGGCTCGACGTCGTAGGTAAACGGCTTGCCGTCTGCGACGCCGGTCACCTGGTTGGCATTCCAGTCGAACTTGAGACGGACGTCTTTCGCCTCCTCGGCCGTCCCGTCATTGAACTCGAACTCGAGCGGTCGCACGCGCTCGTCCGTGATCTGCATCGTGCCGTGCTCGCGCGCCGCGGCGCTCACCGCCATGCGGCCGAGAAAATTCGGATAAGCGCGCGTCGCGTACAGCCAGATCCCGGGTGCGCTGCCGGGCTTGAGACTCGATTCGACGTAACCGCCGCTGAGCCCGCGGTAGCTGACCTGATAGCGCGCGGTGTAGGCCTCGAGGCGCGGCGCGGCGGTCTCCGCCGGCGTCGGCAGCGGCCTCAGGCACGCAAGTACGATTGCCAGCACGCGCCACGCGGAAGCACGCCGCGTGTGTCGCGCGTCAAGCGGCCGCATCTGCCGTCCCGTTTACGAGCAGCGGCGCCGCGAGCGGTCGCCCGTCGAACCTCACGACGCCGCCGTCGACGCGCAACCGACCCTCCGCAAACCAGCGGATTGCGAGCGGATAGATCCTGTGTTCCTGCACCAGCACGCGCTGCGCGAGCATCGCCTCGTCGTCGCCCGGAAGTACCGGGACCCTGGCCTGTAGGACCACCGGCCCGCCGTCGAGTTCGGTAGTCACGAAATGAACACTGGCCCCGTGCTCGGCATCGCCGGCCTCGAGCACGCGCCGATGGGTGTGCAGACCGGGGTACTTCGGCAGGAGCGAGGGGTGAATGTTGAGCATCCGCCCGGCAAAACGCTCGACTAAGGGGCTACCCAGAATGCGCATGAACCCGGCAAGCACGACCAGCGCGGGCGCGTAACCGGCGATGACGTTGCCAAGCGCCGCATCAAACGCCGCCCGATCGGCGTACTGGCGCTGCGGCACGGCACCGGTGGCGAGGCCGCGCTTCGCCGCCCATGCGAGCGCCGCCGCATCCTCGCGATCGCTCAGCACGGCGAGGATTCGTGCAGGCAATTCGCCGGCCGCGATCCGCGCATCGATCGCGCGCAGATTGCTGCCCCGTCCCGACACCAGCACCACCACCGGCAGAGGTCCGCTCATCGCGTGATCACGACGCCCCTGTCGCCGCTCGCAACCTCGCCGATCAGCGTTGCCGCTTCACCCTGCGCCGTGAGCACCGCGACCGCCCGGTCGGCATCGCCCGCGGCCACGCACACCGTCATGCCGAGCCCGCAGTTGAAGGTGCGGTACATCTCTGCCTCCTCGATGCCGCCGGTGCTTTGCAGCCAGTCGAACACCGCGTGCCGTTGCCAGCGGCGCGCGTCGATCACTGCCTCGAGTCCGGGCGGCAGCGTGCGCGGGATGTTTCCGCTCGGTCCACCACCGGTGATGTGCGCGATGCTGTGGACCGGCATCTCGCGCAGCAGCGCCAGCATGGCACGCACGTAGATGCGGGTCGGCTCGAGCAGGAGGTCATGCAGCGCGCGGCCGTCGAGCATCGTGTCCGGTCCGCTGCCACTGTCGGCGAGGAGCTTGCGGATCAGCGAGTAGCCGTTCGAGTGCGGCCCGGAGGATGCGAGACCGATGATTGCGTCGCCAGCGCGGGTGTTGCGGCCGTCGATGATCGCGTCTTTCTCGACCAGTCCGACGCAGAAGCCCGCGAGATCGTAGTCGTCGTCCTGGTACATACCGGGCATCTCGGCGGTTTCGCCACCCACCAGCGCGCAGCCTGCCTGCAGACAACCGGTGCCGATGCCCTCGATCACGCGCGCGGCCACGTCGACGTCGAGTCGCCCTGTGGCGTAGTAGTCGAGGAAGAAGAGCGGCTCCGCACCCTGTACCACGACGTCGTTCGCACACATCGCGACCAGGTCGATGCCGATCGTGTCATGGCGTCCGGTCTCGATTGCGAGCCTGAGCTTCGTTCCGACGCCATCGGTGCCGGACACCATAACCGGCCGGCGGAAGCGCTCGAGCGGCACCTCGACCAGCGCTCCGAAACCGCCCAGTCCGCCCAGCACCTCGGGCCGCATCGAACGCCGAACGGAGGGTTTGATGCGTTCGACCAGCTCGTCGCCGGCATCGATGTCGACTCCGGCATCGCGATAGGTCGTCGGCCTGCGTGTTGGCATCGGGAATCCGGTGGAGGGCGACGCCGGGACGGCGACGCGGCTGTGGTATTTTACACACGCGCCAACGGCGCCAAGCCTCCCGCGGATGCCCGATGAACTCCGGACCTGGACGGACCGCTAACCCCCTCGTTGCGTATCGCCGGACCGCCGGTTGGCTGGCGCTCGTGTTGGTTGCCGCTGCGGCCTCGGCGGCACAGGCCGCGGAAGTAGCGCTTTACCGGGAGAGCGTGCCACTCAAGGGGACGACGGAAGCCGATCGCAATGCCGCCTTCGGCGAGGCGCTCCGTGCCGTGGTCGTGCGCGTATCCGGGCAGCGCGATGCAGGCAGCAGCCCCGGGGTCAACGCCAGCGCTGGCCGCGCGAACCGGCTCGTTCAACAGTACTCGGCAACGCCCGAGGGCGAGCTGAAGGTCGGGTTTGACGCGGCAACGATCGACGAGATCCTGCAGGACGCGGGCTTGCCGTTCTGGCCCTCCGAGCGGCCGGTCACACTGGTGGTCATGTCCGGGGTGGCAGGCGCGGGCGCGCTTCGCGTCGGCGATGCTTCGCCCGAGCGAGCACAGCTCGAGCTCGCAGCGAAGGCGCGTGGCGTTCCGCTGGTATGGCCGCTCACCGGCGTCAGCATCGAGACCGCACGCGCGCAGCTCGAAGCCTCGGGAGTCGAAGCCGTCGCACGGGCCGCGGGCACGGAGGCCGACGCAGTGCTGATCGGCCTGCTCACCGGGAGCGGGGCAGACTGGACGCTGGTTCACGCCGGCGATGCCAGCCGACGTCGCGGCGCTGCAGAGGATGGCGCGCATCTCGCGGCTGACACCTTTGCTGACATCTACGCACCCGCTTCAACGCGCGGCCTCTCGACGGTGGCCGTGCGCATCGGCGGCGTGGAATCTCTGCAGGCGTATGCGGGCCTTCTGGACGAACTGGAATCGCTGAGCATGGTGCGCGGCATCGGCGTGGGCGAGCTCGACGGCGCCACGCTCAGGCTCAGCCTGACCTTGCGCGGCGATCTCGAGTTGCTGCGCCGGATTGCCATGCTGACGCCGAGGCTCCGGCCGGCGCCGGGAGGGGATCCCGGTGCGCCGCAGTTCGTCTATCTGCCATGAGTCTGCGGCACCTTCCCAATCTCCTGTGCGTGTTGCGCATGGTGCTGGTGCTGCCCGTCGCGCTCTGGATCCTGGACGGTCGGTATCCGGAGGTCATGGCGCTGTTCGCGCTTGCGGCGTTCACCGATGCGCTCGACGGGTTCCTCGCGAAGCGATTCGGATGGACAAGTGAGCTCGGCAAATATCTCGATCCGCTCGCGGATAAGCTGCTCCTGATCACGGTCTTTGCATGCCTGTCGGTCGCGGATCTGTCGCCCTGGTGGCTCACTGCTGTCGTGCTGCTGCGGGACCTCGTGATCGTGTTCGGCGGTCTGGTCTATCGCGCGCTCTTCGGTCCGCTCCAGGGGCAGCCCACGCTTCGCAGCAAGCTCAACACGGTCTGTCAGATCATCTTCTGTCTCGCCGTCGTCGCACGCGCAGCGTACGCCTGGCCCACGGAGCCCGTAGTCACCGCGCTCGGTGGGTTGGTGCTGGTGACGACCGCCGTGAGCGGGATCGACTATGTGCTGATCTACGCCCGGCGCGCCGCAGCCGTCAGCCGCGGCCGCGCCGCCGCGGCGCGTTGAAAACGCACATGGAACAGCTCGCTCTGCGGGTGCGCCTGCGGGACTGGGCCCGCTTCGAGACGTTCGTCGCCGGACCGAATGCTGCGGCTGTCGCAGCACTCTCGGCAACGGGAACCAGTGCGCCACGCGTGCTCTGGCTGTGGGGACGCGCCGGTACGGGCAAGACTCATCTGCTGCAGGCCGTCTGCGCCGCCGCCGGTGACAGCGGCACGGCGGCCGCCTACTTCGATCTGCGCGACACCCCCGATCCCGGCCGGCTCGAGGGCTGCGAGACGCTGGCCACTGTGTGCCTAGATTCGCTCGATCGGGTCGCAGAGGACGCAGATTGGAACGCCTCCATTTTCCGTTTGTATGCCCTGATGCAGGACGTGGGCGGTCGGCTCGTCGTTGCAGGCAGGCCAGCGCCTGCGTCGATCGCGTTCCGACTGCCCGATCTGCGATCGCGCCTGCTGTCGGCCGACGTCTGGCAGCTGCAGGAGCTCGACGACGAGGAACAGGTGCAGGCGTTACAGATCCGCGCGGCG
>DATJKD010000086.1:0-2565 GCA_035491795.1 Steroidobacteraceae bacterium
TCAATCGGCCCCGCGTCACGACGCGAGGCTGGTCTGATCCACCGCGACACCCGGTCCCATCGTCGAGGACACGGTGACGCGCTTCAGGTAAATGCCCTTCGAGGCCGCCGGCTTGGCCTTCTGCAGGTCCGCCATCAGCGCGTGAAGATTCTCGTTGAGCGCCTTCACCTCGAAGCTCGCCTTGCCGATCGTGCAGTGGACGACGCCCGCTTTGTCGGCACGGAATCGCACCTGGCCCGCTTTCGCGTTGCGCACCGCGCCCGCGACGTCCGGCGTCACCGTGCCGACCTTGGGGTTCGGCATCAGGCCGCGCGGACCCAGGATCTGGCCCAACTGGCCGACGATCCGCATCGCGTCGGGGCTCGCCACCACGACGTCGAAGTCGAGCTGGCCGGCCTTGACCTTCTCGGCGAGGTCCTCGAGGCCGACGATGTCGGCACCCGCCTCACGCGCGGCGTCGGCGTTCTTGCCCGAGGTGAACACCGCGACGCGCACCTTCCTGCCGGTGCCGTTCGGCAGCACGGTCGAGCCGCGCACCTGCTGGTCCGACTTCGAGGCGTCGATGCCGAGATTGATCGCGACATCGACCGTCTCGTCGAACTTCGCGGTGGCGAGCTGCTTGACGAGCGCGAGCGCATCCTCGATCGGGAACTGCTTGCCCGGCGGGAGCTTCTCCGCCCAGGGCTTCATGCGCTTTGCGACGGCGACCATGTCAGGCTCCCTCCACGTCGACGCCCATGCTGCGGGCGGAGCCGGCGATCGTGCGCACGGCGGCATCGAGATCGGCGGCCGTCAGATCCGGCTGCTTGGTCTTCGCGACCTCCTCGAGCTGCTTGCGGTTGATCTTTCCGACCTTGGTCGTATTCGGCGTGCCGCTGCCCTTCTCGATCCCGAGCTGCTTGCGGATCAGCACCGACGCCGGCGGCGTCTTCATGATGAAGGTGAAGCTGCGATCGGCGTACACCGTGATCACCACGGGGATCGGCAGACCCTTCTCAAGCTGCTGGGTCTGCGCATTGAACTGCTTGCAGAACTCCATGATGTTGACGCCCTGCTGGCCGAGCGCCGGCCCGATCGGCGGGCTCGGGTTCGCCTGACCCGCGGGCACCTGCAGCTTCACGTAACCCTGTACTTTCTTCGCCATCTGTCACCTCGTTGGGTACAAGCGCCCTTGCGGGCTCCCCGCTGCGCTCAGGCCTTTTCGACCTGGCTGAAATCGAGCTCCACGGGCGTCGAGCGCCCGAGGATCTGAACCGCCACATTCAGACGGTTCTTCTCGTAGTTCACCGACTCGACGACACCGTTGAAATCGTTGAACGGCCCATCGGTCACCCGCACCACCTCGCCCGGCTCGAACAGCACCTTCGGCCGCGGCTTCTCTGCGCCCTCCTCGACACGTCGCAGGATCGAGTTCGCCTCGCGATCGGTGATCGGCGCCGGCTTCTCCGGCGTGCCGCCGATGAAGCCGAGCACCTTGGGCGTCTCGCGCACCAGGTGCCAGGTGTCCTCGTCCATCTCCATCTGAACGAGGACATAGCCGGGGAAGAACTTGCGCTCGCTCTTGCGGCGCTGCCCGTCCCGCATCTCCACGACTTCCTCGGTCGGCACGAGGATCTCGCCGAAACGTTCCGCGAGGTCCTTGAGCCTGATCCGCTCCCTGAGCGACTCCGACACCTTGTGCTCGAAGTTCGAGTAGGCGTGCACGACATACCAGCGCAAGGCCACGTTCAACCTCCCTGCCCCGTGAGCGCGCGGGTCAGCGCGCCCAGCACCCAGTCGAGGAACCAGAAAAAGATCCCCATCGCGGTGATGGCGATGAACACCACCAGCGCGGTCTGCAGGGTCTCCTGGCGCGTCGGCCACACGACCTTGCGGAGCTCGACGCGCGAGCCCTGCACAAACTGCCAGAACACCCGCCCCTGGGCGGACTGCAGCGCGACGAACGCGCCGAGCCCGAAGGACGCGAGCACGATCGCCCAGCGCACCGCGAGCGGGTACGTGCCGAGCAGATAAAACGCCGCGATCCCGCCCACCAGGATCGCTGCGGCTGCGGCGAGCTTGACAGTGTCCAGCGCGCTGGCACCGGTCTCGGTCTGTTCGGTCATGTTTCCTACGCCGGGTACGCGTAAGCCCGCACCTGCATTCATCTACCGCTCCGACTGGCAGGCCAGGAGGGAATCGAACCCCCAACCTGCGGTTTTGGAGACCGCCGCTCTGCCAATTGAGCTACTGGCCTGCGCTGCAAACGGAACCGGTATGAACGACTGCGGACCCGTGCACCATTACTTCAGAATCTTCGACACCACGCCTGCGCCGACGGTGCGGCCACCCTCGCGGATGGCAAAGCGCAGACCCTCTTCCATCGCGATCGGGCTGATGAGCTCGATCGTCATCTTGATGTTGTCGCCCGGCATCACCATCTCGACGCCCTCCGGCAACTCCACCGCCCCCGTCACGTCAGTCGTGCGGAAGTAAAACTGCGGCCGATACCCCTTGAAGAACGGCGTGTGACGCCCGCCCTCCTCCTTGGTCAGCACGTACACCTCGCCCTCGAACTTGGTGTGC
>DATJKD010000087.1:0-8536 GCA_035491795.1 Steroidobacteraceae bacterium
GGACACGCCCACCCGTGGCTGAGATCCAGAGCTATACGATGAACTTCGGGCCGCAGCACCCAGCGGCCCACGGCGTGCTGCGCCTCGTGCTGGAGATGGACGGCGAGGTCGTCCAGAAGGCGGACCCGCACATCGGGCTCCTGCACCGTGCGACCGAGAAGCTCGCGGAATCGAAGCCCTGGAACCAGTCGATCGGTTACATGGACCGGCTCGACTACGTCTCGATGATGTGTAACGAGCACGCCTACGTGCTCGCGATCGAGAAGCTGCTCGGCGTCAAGCCGCCGCTGCGTGCGCAGTACATCCGCGTCATGTTCGACGAGATCACCCGCATCCTGAACCACCTGTTGTGGCTGGGCGCGCACGGACTCGACATCGGCGCCATGACGGTCTTCCTGTACTGCTTCCGCGAGCGCGAGGACCTGATGGACTGCTACGAGGCGGTCTCGGGGACGCGCATGCACGCGACCTATTACCGGCCGGGCGGCGTGTACCGGGACCTGCCCGACACGATGCCGCGCTACCAGCCGTCGCGCTTCCGCAGCCAGAAGGAAATCGACCGCCTGAACGAGCGGCGCTCGGGGTCGATGCTCGACTTCATCGAGGACTTCACTCGGCGCTTCCCGGCCTGCGTCGACGAGTACGAAGCGCTCCTCACCGACAACCGGATCTGGAAGCAGCGTACCGTCAACATCGGCGTCGTGACACCGGAGCGCGCGCTCAACCTTGGTTTCACCGGCCCGATGCTCCGCGGTTCCGGAATCGCCTGGGATCTGCGCAAGAAGCAACCCTACGAGGTCTACGGCGCGATGGATTTCGACATCCCGGTCGGTGTCAACGGCGATTGCTACGACCGCTACCTGGTGCGCGTCGAGGAAATGCGTCAGTCGAACCGCATCGTCAAGCAGTGCATCGACTGGCTGCGTGCGAACCCGGGCCCGGTAATGATCGGCGACCACAAGCTCGTGCCGCCGACTCGCGAGGAGATGAAGGGCGACATGGAATCGCTGATCCACCACTTCAAGCTCTTCACCGAGGGGTACTGCGTGCCGGAAGGCGAGTCGTACGCCGCGGTCGAGGCCCCCAAGGGCGAGTTCGGCTGCTATATCGTGTCCGACGGCGCCAACAAGCCGTACCGGCTCAAGTGTCGCGCGCCCGGTTTCCCTCATCTGGCGGCGCTCGACGAGATGGTCCAGGGCCACATGCTTGCGGATGTCGTGGCGGTGATCGGCACGGCGGACGTCGTTTTCGGGGAGATCGATCGATGAGCGCCGTGAACGACGCCCCGGCCGCAGGGCTCTCCGCCGAGGTGCGCGCGGAGATTGATCGCTGGGTCGCCAAGTTCCCTCCGGACCGGCGCCGTTCGGCCGTGATCGCGGCGCTGCACGCGCTGCAGCATGAGCACGGCCACCTGACGCAGGACGGCATGGACGCGGTGGCGTCGTATCTCGGTCTGCCGCCGATCCAGGTCTACGAAGTCGCGAGCTTCTATTCGATGTTCGAGACGCAGCTGGTCGGACGGCATCACATCTCCGTGTGCACCAATATCTCGTGCATGCTCTGCGGCGGCGAGGAGCTGCTCGCGCACGTCGAGCGCCGGCTCGGAATCAAGGTCGGGGAAAGCACGCCAGACGGGCGTTTCTTCCTCAAGAAGGAGGAGGAGTGCCTCGCGGCCTGCAACGGCGCGCCGATGATGATGGTTGACCACGTGTACTACGAGAACCTGACGCCGGAAGGGGTCGATCGGGTGCTCGAGGCGCACAAGTAGGAGTCGCGGTGGCCGACTGGACCGACCGTCTGAACCTCGTCTGTTTCGAGCCTCTCAAGTACGAGAGGCCGTGGACGCTCGAGACCTACCGTCGGATCGGCGGCTACGAGGCATGGGAGAAGATTCTTGCTACGAAGCCGCCACAGGAGCAGGTCATCGAGACCGTCAAGGCCTCGGGGCTCAAGGGCCGCGGCGGTGCGGGTTTCCCGACCGGCCTCAAGTGGTCGTTCATGCCGCGGACGGCGCCGGTGCAGAAGTACGTGGTGTGCAACTCGGATGAGAGCGAGCCCGGGACCTGTCACGACCGCGACATCCTGCGCTACAACCCGCACGCCCTGATCGAGGGAATGGCGATCGGCGGCTACGCGATGGGAGCGACCGTGGGCTACAACTACATCCGCGGCGAATTCATGGCGGAACCAGTGCCGCGTTTCGACGCTGCGCTCGAGGAGGCGTACGAAGCGGGGCTGCTCGGGAAGAACGTGAAAGGCTCGGGCGTCGACTTCGATCTCTACACGTTTGTCGGCGCGGGCGCCTACATCTGCGGCGAGGAAACGGCACTGCTCGACTCACTCGAGGGCAAGCAGGGCAAGCCGCGCTTCAAGCCGCCGTTCCCCGCGAACTTCGGCCTGTACGGCAAGCCGACCACGATCAACAACACCCAGAGCTTCGCCTCGGTGCCCACGATCCTGCGCAGGGGACCGGAGTGGTTCGCGGGGCTGGGGCCGCAGAACGCGGGCGGTACGATCATCTTCTCCGTGTCGGGTCACGTCGAGAAGCCGGGCAACTACGAGCTACCGCTCGGGATCCCGTTTGCCGAGTTGCTTGCGCTGTGCGGCGGGATGCGCGGTGGTGCCAAACTCAAGGCAGTCATTCCCGGGGGAGCCTCCGTACCGGTCGTGCCCGCCGAGACGATGATGGGCGTCAACATGGATTACGACTCGCTGCGCAAAGCGGGCTCTGCGATAGGTTCGGCCGCCGTCATCGTCATGGACGAGACGACCTGTATGGTCCGCGTGCTCGAGCGCATTTCGCGCTTCTTCTTCGCGGAGTCCTGCGGGCAGTGCACGCCCTGCCGCGAGGGCACCGGCTGGCTCAACCGCACGATCAGGCGGATCATGGCGGGGCAGGGGCGACAGACCGATATCGACATGCTGGTCGACGTCGCGAACAAGATCGAGGGTCATACGATCTGCGCGCTCGGCGACGCGGCCGCCTGGCCGGTGCAGAGCTTCGTCAAGCACTTCCGGCACGAGTTCGAGTACTACGTCCAGCACGGCCACAGCATCGTCGAGGCGCGCGGCCGCGCGGCCTGATCACCCATGAGCGAAGAGCTGGTCAACGTCGAGATCGACGGCGTGGCGCGCAAGGCGCGTAAGGGCGCCATGATCATCCAGGTAACGGATGCCGAGGGCACGTACATACCGCGCTTCTGCTACCACGAAAAACTCTCCGTGGCGGCGAACTGCCGCATGTGCCTGGTCGAGGTCGAGAAGGCGCCGAAGCCGATGCCGGCCTGCGCCACCCCGATCGTGGAGGGAATGAAGGTCTTCACGCGCTCGCCCAGGGCGATCGCGGCGCAGAAGGCCACCATGGAGTTCCTGCTCATCAATCACCCGCTCGACTGCCCGATCTGCGATCAGGGTGGGGAGTGCGAGCTGCAGGACCTCGCCATGGGCTACGGTCGCGACGTCTCGCGCTACGCCGAGCGCAAGCGGGTCGTGAAGGACAAAAACCTGGGGCCGCTGGTGTCGACCGACATGACGCGCTGCATCCAGTGCACGCGCTGCGTCCGCTTCGGCGAGGAGATCGCGGGGATCCAGGAGCTGGGCACGGTGGGTCGTGGCGAGCTGATGCAGATCTCGACCTATGTCGAGCAGAGTGTCGACCACGAGCTCTCCGGCAACATCATCGATCTCTGTCCGGTGGGCGCGCTCAACAACAAGCCATATCGGTACCGTGCGCGGGCCTGGGAGATGACCCAACACCAGCTCGTCTCGCCGCACGACTGCGTCGGCAGCAATTTGTACGGTCACGTGCTGCGCGGGCGTCTCATGCGCGTCGTGCCGCGCGCCAACGAGGAGATCAACGAGACCTGGATCGCCGATCGCGACCGGTTCAGCTGCGAGGGCCTCTACACCGAGGATCGCGCGCGATCTCCGATGCAGAAGGTCGATGGCGAGTGGCGCGAGGTCGACTGGGAGACGGCACTCGCGAATGCCGCGGCGGCCCTGCGCAAGGTGGCCGACCAGCACGGCGCCGGACAGATCGGATTCCTGGTCGCGCCGGGTGCGACGCTCGAGGAGCACGCGCTCGCTGCGCGGCTCGCACGCGGGCTCGGTTGCGCGAACGTCGATCACCGGCTGCAGCAGGTCGACTTTCGCGACCAGGACTCCGAGCCCGCGGCGCCGCTGCTTGGCTGCCGGATCGCCGAGCTCGAGACCGCTGCATCGGTGCTGGTCGTGGGCAGTAACCTCCGCCAGGAGGTGCCGTTGATCGCACACCGCCTGCGCAAGGGCGCGGCGCGCAAGGGCGCGAAGGTGGCGCTGATCGGCCCGCGGCGCCAGGAGCTGCTGTTCCCCGTCGAAGCGAGCCTGACCAGCAACGGGCTCGGCATGGGTCGCCACCTGGCCGCGGTACTGCTCGCGGCGCTCCGCCCGCAAGGCAAGCCAGTGCCGCCGGCGCTCCGCTCTGCGGTGGAGGACCTGACCCCGGATCCCGAGCACGAGCGGATCGCGGCGATGCTCGCGACCGGTGAGCTGCGGCTGGTGCTTCTGGGCGCGCTCGCGCGGCGTCATCCTGCATGGTCGGAGATCCATGCACTGGCCGCTGCAGTGGCCACGGCCACCGGGGCGCGCCTGGGCTTCCTGCCGGAGGGCGGAAATGCAGTGGGCGCGGCGCTCGCCGGGACGACTCCGCATCGCGATGCCGGTGGCCGCGGTGTCGTGCCGCGCGGTATGTCCGTGGCCGAGATGCTGGGTGCGAATCTGAGGGCGTACGTGCTGGTGGGCGCGATCGAGGCGGAGGACTTCGCGGTACCGAGCCGCGCCGAGGCGGCGTTCCGGGCCGCGGATTGCGTCCTCGCGCTGACACCGTATGCCGGCGCGGAACAGCGCGGGCATTCGACGCACATGCTGCCGATCGCCGCCTTTGCGGAGACCTCGGGCACCTGGGTCAACGTCGAGGGACGCTGGCAGAGTGTTGCGGGCGCGGCGCGTCCCCCGGGCGAAGCGCGGCCCGGCTGGAAGGTGCTGCGCGTACTCGCGAACCTGCTCGGCGTGACGGGATTCGACTACCTGAGCTCCGAGGACGTTCGCAACGAGCTCAAGGGCGCGTTGGACGGGATGTACGCCGCACCGCCGGCTGCGGGCGCATTTGTCGCCGGTCATCTGAACGGCGTCGACAAGGTGCGCGGGACGCCGATCTACCGGGTCGACGCTGTCGTGCGCCGTTCGCGCCCGCTGCAGGAGACACGGGCGGGTCGTGCCGGGAGCGGCATCGAATGATCGATGAATTCGTCACCACGTGGCAGGGCTGGCCCGAATGGCTGCGCGGATCGCTGATCTCGCTCGGACAGATCCTGACGCTCACCGTGATCGTGATCCTGTGCGTGGCTTATCTCACGCTCGCCGAACGCAAGGTGATCGGTTACATGCAGTCGCGCATCGGGCCCAATCGCGTGGGGCCGAAGGGTCTGCTGCAACCCTTCGCCGACGTGCTCAAGCTCCTGATCAAGGAAGTGGTGATCCCGACGCGCTCGAACCGCTTCCTGTTCATTACGGCGCCGCTGCTCGCGCTCGTCCCCGCGTTCGCGGCCTGGGCGGTCATGTCGCTGTGGCCAGGGTTCTCAATCGCCGACGTCGACGCGGGCGTCCTGTACATCCTTGCGCTCGCAGGCTTCGGCGCCTACGGGATCATCCTCGCGGGCTGGGCGACCAATTCCAAGTACGCTTTCCTCGGCGCGATGCGCTCGGCCGCGCAGATCGTCGCCTACGAGATCGCAATGGGTTTCGCGCTGGTCGGGGTGGTGATGGCCTCGGGCACGCTCAACATCGGCAAGATCATCGAGGGGCAGTCAGGCGGCCCGTTGTCCTTCTACTGGTCGTGGCTGTTCCCGCTCTTGATCGTGTACTTCATCGCCGGCGTGGCGGAGACCAACCGCGCGCCCTTCGACGTCGCCGAGGGGGAGTCGGAGATCGTTGCCGGTTTCCACGTCGAGTATTCAGGAGTCGCGTTCGCGATCTTTTTCCTCTCCGAATACGCGAACATGATTCTGATCTCGGCGCTCGCGTCGACGTTCTTTCTCGGCGGCTGGCTGTCGCCGTTCGAGGGCTACCCGGTAGTCGGCGAGACGTTTCTCGCCGAGCCGGGGCTGCACTGGCTCGCGATCAAGATCGGCTTCTTCCTGTTCTGCTTCCTCTGGTTCCGCGCGACGTTCCCGCGCTACCGCTACGATCAGATCATGCGTCTCGGCTGGAAGGTGTTTATCCCGGTGACGCTGGTATGGATCGTGGTCGAGGCCGCGATGTGGCACTGGAAAGTCGGCCCCTGGGGGGCATGAGTACCACGATGCGCAACGTCCTGAAGACATTCTTCCTCTCCGAGCTGCTCGTCGGCCTGTCAGTAACGCTGCGGAATTTCTTCCGGCCGAAGGTAACCTTGCAGTATCCAGAGGAGAAGACACCGCAATCGCCGCGCTTTCGCGGGCTGCACGCATTGCGCCGTTATCCGAACGGACAGGAGCGATGCATCGCCTGCAAGCTCTGCGAGGCGGTGTGCCCCGCGCTCGCCATCACGATCGAATCCGACGTGGGGCCCGACGGCACGCGCCGCACGACGCGCTACGACATCGATCTCTTCAAGTGCATCTACTGCGGCTTCTGCGAGGAGGCCTGTCCCGTGGATGCCGTCGTGGAAACCCGGATCCACGAGTACCACATGGAGAACCGGGGCGAGAACATCATGACCAAGGACAAGCTGCTCGCGATCGGCGAACGCTATGAGGCGATGATCGCGGCCGACAAGGCTGCGGACGCCCGTTACCGCTGAGCGAGAACAGCGCGCATGTTCACGAGCATCCTGTTCTACGCCTTCGCGGCCCTGGTGGTGATCGCGGCGATCGGTGTCATCACGGCGCGCAACCCGGTGCACTGCGCTTTGTTTCTCGTGTTCGCCTTCATTACCAGCGCGGTGATCTGGCTGCTGCTCGAGGCGGAGTTCCTCGCCGTGACACTACTCGTGGTCTACGTGGGTGCGGTCATGGTGCTGTGGCTCTTCGTCGTGATGATGCTCGACATCGATCTCGCGAAGCTCAAGCAGGGTTTCACGCGCTATGCGCCGCTCGGCGTGCTGATCGCGCTGATCGTGATCGCGCAGATCGGTCTCGTGGTCTGGGTGCGGAACCTCGGTCTCGAGCCGGGTACGCCGCCAGTACCGAAGCCCGCCGGGTACTCGAACACCGCGGAACTCGGTGAGTTGCTCTACACGCAGTTCCTGTACCCGTTCGAGGTCGCGGCGGTCATCCTGCTGGTGGCGATCGTCGCGGCGATCACGCTCACCATGCGGCGCCGTCCCGGCCAGAAAGTCCAGGACATCAATCGCCAGGTCGCCGTCCGCGCCAGGGACCGCATCCGGATCGTCAAGATGGATGCGGAGGGCGGCCAGTGATTCCGCTGTCGCATGTGCTGCTGCTCTCCGGGATCCTGTTCAGCCTGAGCGTCGCCGGCATCTTCTTGAACCGCAAGAACGTGCTGCTGCTCCTGATGTGCATCGAGCTGATGCTGCTCGCGGTCAACTTCAATTTCATCGCCTTTGCGCATTACCTCGGCGATCTGTCCGGGCAGGTTTTCGTGTTCTTCATCCTGACCGTCGCGGCGGCCGAATCGGCCATCGGACTCGCGATCCTCGTCGTGCTGTTCCGCGAGCGGCAGAGCATCAATGTCGAGGACCTCGACACAATGAGGGGCTGAGCGGTGGAGCGCACGCTGCTGGTGATCGTGCTGGCACCACTCCTGGCCGCGATCGCAGCCGGACTCTTTGGCCGCTGGATCGGGCGTGCGGGATCGCACAGCGTCACGATCGCCGCGGTGGCGATCTCCTTCGCGCTCTCGGTCAAGGTGCTGTGGGCGATTACGCACGGCACGCCGGTGTTCGACGACGCGGTCTACACCTGGCTCGTGAGCGACGGCATCCGCATGGAAGTCGGCTTCCTGATCGACCGGCTGAGCGCACTGATGATGGTCGTCGTGACCTTTGTGTCGCTGATGGTACACATCTACACGATCGGGTACATGCATGACGACCCCGGCTACACGCGCTTCTTCAGCTACATCTCGCTGTTCACCTTCGCGATGCTGATGCTCGTGATGTCGAACAACCTTTTGCAGCTCTTCTTCGGCTGGGAAGCGGTCGGACTCGTGTCCTACCTGCTGATCGGTTTCTGGTACACGCGACCGAGCGCAATCTTCGCCAACCTGAAGGCCTTCCTTGTGAACCGCGTCGGCGACTTCGGCTTCGTGCTGGGCATCGCCGGGATCGTGTACCTGACTGGATCGTTGCACTACGCGGAGGTGTTTGGTGGCGCTCCGGCGATGGCCGAGCGGACCTTCCAGATCCTGCCGGGCACGCCGTGGTCGGCAATCACCGTGATCTGCATCTGTCTGTTCGTGGGCGCGATGGGCAAGTCGGCGCAGGTGCCGCTGCACGTCTGGCTGCCGGACTCGATGGAAGGCCCTACGCCAATCTCCGCGCTGATCCACGCGGCGACGA
>DATJKD010000088.1:0-5587 GCA_035491795.1 Steroidobacteraceae bacterium
ACGCCGATCACGATCTTGTTGTTCTCGCGAAGCTTGCTCACCAGCGGCGAGAAATCCGAATCGCCGCTCACGACCACGAAGGTGTCGACGTGCGACTTGGTGTAGCAGAGGTCGAGGGCGTCGACCACCATGCGGATGTCGGCGGAGTTCTTGCCGGACATCCGGACGTGCGGGATCTCGATCAGCTCGAATGAGGCCTCGTGCATCGAGGCCTTGAATTCCTTGTAGCGCTCCCAGTCGCAGTACGCCTTCTTGACCACGATGCTGCCCTTGAGCAGCAGACGCTCCAAAACCTTCTCGATGTCGAATCGCGCGAACCGCGCGTCACGCACCCCGAGCGCGACGTTCTCGAAGTCGCAGAATACGGCCATGTTGGTGATCGCAGGTTTCGCCATTGCGTTACAACCAGCCCTTACGGCGGAAATAGATGTAGGGAATGACCGCCGAGGCGACCATCATGATGAGGGCCAACGGATAGCCCCAGTGCTTGTCGAGCTCCGGCATGAAGTCGAAGTTCATCCCGTAGATGCTCGCCACCAGCGTCGGCGGCAGGAACATGACCGCGGCGACCGAGAAGATCTTGATGATGTTGTTCTGCTCGAGGTTGATCAGGCCGAGCACGGCGTCGAGCAGGAACTGCACTTTGGTGCTCAGGAAGCTGGCGTGATCCGACAGTGACTGCACGTCGCGCAGCGTCGACTTGAACCGACCGCGCTGATCCTGCGACAGGGTGACGGTGGTCGTCTGCTGCACGTACATCAGCAACCGCTGGAAGCTGATCAGGCTCTCGCGGGCTTTCGAGATCAAGTCGCCGTCGATCCCGATACGCTGGATCATGCCGTGGAGGTCGGCGCTCGTGGGTGCGGCGGCGTCGGAGCGCGGAAAGATCAGCTGCGACACCGAGTCGAGATCGAGCTGGACGCGCTCGAGGAGGTCCGCGGTGCGTTCGGTGAATGCCTCGAGCAACCCGGCCAGGAGCGTCGCCGAGGAGGTGCACGCTGCCGGTGAGCGCTCGACCAGGCTCATGAACCGCCGGATCGGCGTCGGATCCGCGTAGCGGTTGGTGATCAGCCGGTCGTCGGCGAGTATGAAGGTAACCGCGCTGCTTTCCGGCGCCGGGCCGTCGAGCTTGGTGCCGACGGTCGCCGTCATGTAGACCGCGCCGTTCTCCTCGTAGAGACGGCTCGAGGTCTCGATTTCCTTCATCTCGTCGCGCGTGGGCACGTCGACCGTGAGCAGCGACTCGACCGCCTTTTCCTCCTCCGCGGTCGGCTCGAACAGGTCGGCCCAGAGGAACTCGTCGGGAAACGGTGCTGGAGGGACGTGCTCGACCCAGGTGTAACCGCTGCCGGTGGGGATCAGCAGACGCAGCATGCGGGGGGCCTTGTCAGCATGGGCGGCTTTTTAGCACACCGCCCGGGTCGGACGCTCAGCCGGCTGGAGTCTCGCGGGCGGCCAGATCGTTCACGACATTGAACAACGCCGCTTCGGATCCGGCCATCTGCACGTCTGTTACATAGCGGCCGTTGACCACGACCGTCGGCGTGCTGGTGATCCGGTAGCGCTTATTGAGGTCGGCGGCTCGCGCGAGCTTGGTTTCGACCGCGAACGAGGAGAACGCCTTCTGGAAGTCCTGTTTCGAGACACCCTTCGACGTGAAGAAGGCCTCGATCTTTGCCGGTGTATCGAGGCGATTTCCCCGCACGTTGATCTCGCGGTAGATCTCGCCGTGCAGCGCCGGGAGCTTGCCCAGCAGTTCAGCCGTATAGAAGACGCGTGCGTGGGTCTTGAGCAGGTCATTCCACATCGCGGGCACGCGCACCAGCTCGACGTTCGCTGGCTTCTCCTTGCGGGCCCAGTTCTCGAGACTCGGCTCGATCAGAAAGCAGTGTCCGCAGGCGTACCAGAACACCTCGACGACCTCGACCTTGCCCGGACCGACGCTGGTCGGCTGCGCGGGCTTGAGCGCCTTGTAGTGCTCACCTTCCTTGAAGTCGGCTGAGCAGGCCACTCCGCCGGCGAGCAGCAGGGCAGCGAGAGTCAGTGCGCGCAGGCGCGGTGCGATGACGTAGTACATGGCAGCTATGACCTGTCGGATGGCGTCGGGTTCAGCGCAGGCCTTGAACATAAGATGCCACCGCGTCGATTTCCGCATCGGAGAGGCGGGCCGCGACGCTGCGCATCATCTGGTTCGGGTCGCTGGTTCGTGCGCCGGTCTTGTAGGCGCGCAACTGCGCGGCGACATAGGTTGCGTGCTGTCCCTGGATCGCGGGGTAGCTGGCAAGCGGGTTGCCGCGGCCAGTCGGACCGTGGCAGGCCGCGCAGGCCATCGTCTTCTCCTCCATGTTTCCCGCGCGATACACCTTCTGTCCGAGCTTGAGCTTCGATGGCTCGGTCTCTCCGCCACGCGCCGCCTGGCTCGAATACCAGGCCGCAAGATCGGCGATGTCCTCGTCGCTCAGGCCCGCCGCCATCGGCGTCATAAGCGGGTTCTGCCGCACACCATCATGGAATGCCTTGAGCTGTCTGACGATATAGGTTTCGTGCTGTCCGGCGATGCTCGGCCACTCGGGGTTGGCGCTGTTGCCGTCGATGCCGTGGCAAGCGATGCACGGGGTCGATTTTGTCTGCCCGGCCTCCTTCGTGCCGGCAGCGAGCACGGGCGCGCTCGATCCGAACACTGCGACGCAGATCAGCGTTGCGGCGAGCTTGGCGATCATGAAGCCACTCCGGGCATACGACGCGGGCCGGGATTCCCCTGCGACCGATCTTTGCCGGTCGATTGGGCGGCGAATTGTACACTACGGCCCTGCCCGCATCCCCGCCGGACGAAGGCTATGTCTGCGTATCCAAACGTAAAATTCATGACGAGCGCGGATGCGGCGCGGCAGTTTCCGCCCGACCAGGGCAGCGAGGTCGCGATCGCGGGCCGATCGAACGCCGGCAAGTCGAGCGCGCTCAATGCGGTGGTCGGCCGCAAGGGACTCGCGCGCACCAGCCGCACCCCAGGTGCGACGCGGCTGATCAACTTCTTCGAACTCGACCCCGGACGCCGGCTCGTCGATCTACCCGGCTACGGCTTTGCGGCGGTGCCGGGCGAGCTGCGCCAGCACTGGGGCGATCTCGTCGACACATACTTCGGTGCACGCGCGAGCCTGAAGGGGGTCATCGTCGTCATGGACGTGCGGCACCCGCTGACGTCCCACGACCGCTCGATGCTCGAGCTGGCGCTTGGGCACGGCCTGCCGCTGCACCTGCTCCTTACCAAGTCGGACAAGCTCGGCCGGGGCGCGGCGCGCGCAGCGCTGAACGCGGTCCAGCGCGACCTCGAGGGGTCGGCGACCGTGCAGCTCTTTTCGGCGTTGTCCGGGGAGGGCCTGAACCCGGCTCGCGCGAGACTGGATGCGCTGCTCCGGTCCCGCAAAAAAGAAACCCCGGTTGACCCAGCGGAGCCAACCGGGGAAGACAAACCCGGTATTGGGGGATGACCGGGTCGCGCCGAACCCAGGGAGGTAGGTTCGACGCAAGCGTCAGAAGACGCTCGATAGTCTTTGAGCGAGGTGGTGACGAAAAGTTCAGGCGCCGGATGGACGCCGGACGCATAGCCGGTTCATGAAAGCGCCACGGTCCCGCCCCCAGTGGGGCCATTCGTCAGAAAAGATTGACTATCGTCAATGACTTACAGGAACGTCCACATGATGCCGAGGGAGATCATGTCGACTTTGTCAGGGTTCACATCGAAGACCTCGTACTCGGCCCGCAGCGAAAGGCTCCAGACCCGGAACTGAGCTCCCGCCCCGTAGGAGAGGTCCATGCCATCGTCGCTGTCGCTGGCGCCTTCGATGTCGGGCAGCCGGGCCTTGGTGCCCCAGGAAATGAAACCGGCTCGCGCGAAGAGATCGACCGGCCCGACCGGCAGAAACAGGAGCCCGGAGAAGTTGATCCCGTCAGCCTCGTACTCCAGGGGTTCGCCCTCGAGTCCGAGGCCGTTGAACTCGCCAGAGACTTCGCCGAGATCGATGTAGTTCGCCTCGATGCCGGCCCAGTCGAGAATCCGCCACCCGACGTTCACCTTGAACGCGGTCGCGCTGTCATCGATGTCGAAGCCTCCCTGATTGATGTCGACGCTTGCATCGCCGACGCTTGCGCCGACATAGATGCCGTTATCGACAGCGAGGGCAGTCGTGGCTCCGAGAGTCGCTGCCAGCGCCGTCGCGGCGAGAATGTACTTGCGCATTACCATGCTCCTTTTGGCTTCCGGGGCCGCCGGATTCTAGCCGGACCGGCGCTTCAATGCGCCTCATCCCAATTGCGGCCGTGACCGACGTCGACTTTCAGCGGCACAGCCAGCGCGGCCGCCGACGCCATGTGTTCGCGCACACCGCTCTCGACGGCATCAAGCGAGTGCTCTGGCACCTCTAGGACCAGCTCGTCGTGCACCTGCATGACGAGCCGTGCATCCGGATGCGCGCGCCTGAGCCAGCCGTGCACTGCGATCATCGCGCGCTTGATGATGTCGGCCGCGGTTCCCTGCATCGGGGCGTTGATCGCGGCTCGCTCAGCGGCCTGCCGGAGCTGCGCGTTGCGGGCATTGATGTCCTGCAGGTAAAGACGCCGTCCTGCCACCGTTTCGACGTAACCCTGCGCGCGCGCGGCCTCGCGAGTGCCCTGCATGTACTGGCGAACCCCGGGATAACGCTGGAAATAGAGATCGACGTACTGCTGTGCCGCGCCGCGCTCGATACCGAGCTGGCGTGAGAGCCCAAAGGCCGACATCCCGTAGATGAGCCCGAAATTGATCGCCTTCGCCGCGCGCCGCTGATCCGCGCCGACCGCGGCCACATCGAGTCCGAACACCTCCGCGGCCGTCGTCTGGTGGATATCGCGCTCCTCCGCAAAGGCGCGCAGCAATCCTTCGTCCCCGGAGAGATGCGCCATGATGCGCAGCTCGATCTGGGAGTAATCGGCGGCGACGATCAGGTATCCGGGCGGCGCCACGAAGGCCTGGCGTATGCGGCGGCCCTCCGCGGTACGGATGGGGATGTTCTGCAGATTGGGGTCCTGCGAGGACAGGCGGCCGGTCGCGGCGACCGCCTGGTGGTAGCTGGTGTGGACGCGCCCGGTGCGGGGGTTGCGCTGCGCGGGCAGCTTGTCTGTGTACGTGGACTTGAGCTTCGACAGCCCGCGGTACCCCATGATGAGTCGGGGCAGCTCGAACTCGAGCGCAAGCTCTTCCAGCACGTCCTCGGCGGTCGATGGCTGGCCCGTCGCGGTGCGCCGCTTCACTGGCAGCGCGAGCTTGCCGAACAGCACATCCTGGAGCTGCTTCGGCGAATCGAGGTTGAAGCTCGTCCCGGCGGCGGCGTGCGCTGCCTGCTCGAGGGCGAGCAGACTCTTCGCGATCTCGAGGCTCTGCAGGCGCAGCATTTCCGTGTCAACCAGCACACCGTGGTGCTCCATCTCGAGCAGTACGGGGACGAGCGGTCGCTCGATGTCCTCGTACACGGATTCGAGCCGCGGCAGCCGGTCGATCTCGGGCCAGAGCCGCTCGTGCAGCCGGAGGGCGACATCGGCGCCCTCGGCCGCG
>DATJKD010000089.1:0-3149 GCA_035491795.1 Steroidobacteraceae bacterium
GCGTTCTCCTCGTTGACTGCGAGCGCAAAGGCGTTAACCCAGTCCATCACGTGGAGGGGCTGCGACCCGGACGCCTCGACCAGCATGCGATGCAGGCGCGCCGCGCGCCGCCGCACCTTGAGCACGCCCGGCAGCAGGCCGGTGCCTTTGAGGCCGCGCTCGATGCAATCGTTCATCGCCGACGATATGCCGAGCAATGCCGTGCGCGTCTCCGCCTCGGGTCGAAACGCGGCTTCGTTAGCCAGCATCACCTCGTACATCTCGAGACCGTGCTCGCGGCAGATCCGCAGCAGATCGGCGCCGGACTCGAACGCGTAGCGAACGCGGACACCCTTGCCGGCGTCGGGCTCGCGCCCGAACTCGGCGGCGCGCACGACAAAACCGCCGCCCGTCGAATAGAACTCGTCCCGATGCAGGACCTCGCCCCCGGCATCGAGCGCGGTGAAGCGCATTCCGTTCGGATGCAGAGGCAGGGTCTGGTCGCGGTGAAAGAGCAGATCGAGCGGCTCGTCGAACGCGATCGCGTGGCGCCCCGCAAGGGGCAGGCGGCCGCTGCCCCGGATCTGCTCCAGCGTGGGCTCGATCATCGCCGGATCGACCGTGTGCGGCCGGTAACCCGCCAGACCGAGCAGCACCGCACGATCGGTGCAGTGCCCTTTCCCGGTGAGCGCGAGCGACCCGTACAGCTGCGCGCCGACGCGAGCTGTCCTCTCGAGCAGACCGAGCCGTGCCAGGTCCTCGACAAACGTACAGGCCGCGTTCATCGGTCCCATGGTGTGCGAGCTCGATGGGCCGACACCGATCTTGAAGATATCGAGAACGCTCAGGTCCATGCGCGTCGGCGCCTACTCCATCGCGAGCAGCGAGGCGTTGCCGCCGACTGCCGAGGTGTTGATCGTCAGCGTGCGCTCGTGTGCGAAGCGGTGCAGGTAATGCGGCCCGCCGGCCTTGGGTCCCGTTCCCGAGAGGCCGCTGCCGCCAAAGGGCTGCACGCCCACCACCGCGCCGATCATGTTGCGGTTCACATACACGTTGCCCGCGTTCACGCGCGCAGCGACCCGGCGCGCGGTGCTGTCGATCCGCGTGTGGATACCAAAGGTGAGTCCATAGCCCGTGGCGTTGATGGCGTCGACGAGCGCCTCGAGCCGGTCGGATCGGTAACGCAGCACATGGATGATCGGGCCGAAGACTTCGCGATCGAGTCGGCCGATGGAGTCGATCTCAACCGCGAGCGGTGCAAGAAAGTGCCCGTCGCCGGTATCGGGCCCGAGCTGGCAGCGATGCTGCCACCGCGCTCCATGCGTGATTCGGCCGGCGTGGTCGTCCAGCGTGCGCAGCGCGTCCGCATCGATCACCGGGCCTACATCCGTGCGCAGCCACGCCGGATCGCCCACCTGCAACTCGTCCATCGCGCCTGCGAGCAACCGCAGCACCTTCTCGGCGATCTCCTCCTGCAGGCACAGGATCCTGAGTGCCGAGCATCGCTGACCCGCGCTGTTGAAGCCCGACTGGACGGCATCGAGCACGACTTGTTCGGGAAGGGCGGAACTGTCGACGATCATCGCGTTCTGCCCGCCGGTCTCCGCAATCAGCACCGGGATTGGTCCGTCGCGGCCGGCGAGCGTGCGATGTATCGCGTAGGCGGTTTCCGTTGAGCCGGTGAATGCCACACCGGCCACCCGCGGGTCCGCCACGGCTCGCGCGCCGACCTCGAGGCCGTCGCCCGGCAAGAACTGCAGCACGGGACCCGGCACGCCGCTCGCGTGCAGCATCCGCACCGCCGCGGCCGCGATCAACGGCGTCTGCTCCGCCGGCTTGGCGATCACAGCGTTGCCCGCGGCCAGCGCGGCTGCGACCTGGCCGGTGAAGATCGCGAGCGGGAAGTTCCATGGGCTGATGCAGACGAATACACCGCGTCCGTGCAGCGACAGCTCGTTGCTCTCACCGGTCGGGCCGGGCAGACGCAGCGGCGCGCCGAACTCGGCGCGTGCGCGCGCAGCGTAGTAACGCAGGAAATCGACCGCTTCGCGTACTTCGGCAATGCCGTCCGGGATGCTCTTCCCCGCCTCGCGCACGGCGAGCTCGATCAGCGCCGGCATCTGCGCCTCGAAGACATCGGCCGCAGCCTCGAGCGCCCGAGCGCGATCCCCGGCTGGCGTCGTCGACCAGTCCGCGGAGGCGACCGAGGCGCTTCGCAACGCCTCGTCCACCAGCGCGGCGCCGGCCACGGCAACGGTGCCGACGACGTCGGATCGCCGTGCGGGATTGGTAACGGGCGAGGCACGGCCATCGCGCTCGCGGCCGTCGACGATCGGTGATGCCTGATGCGCACCACGCGCGGCAGCCGTCATGTCGCGAGCTAGCACCGCCACGACCGCACCGTCCGCGAGGTTGAGTCCGCGCGAATTGACGCGCTCCTGACCGAACAGCCGCCGCGGTGACGGGATCCGCGCGTGGGCTACGCCCGGCAGCGCGTCGACCTCATCGACAGGGTCCGCAGCGATCACGTCGGCGGGGAGCCGCTCGTCGAGTATGCGGTTGACGAAGGACGTGTTGGCGCCGTTCTCGAGCAGCCGGCGTACGAGGTACGGCAGCAGATCCTCATGCTCGCCCACCGGGGCATAAACACGACACGGCCGATCAAGCCCTTCGCGTCCCACAACCTGCGCGTAAAGCTCCTCGCCCATGCCGTGCAACCGCTGGAACTCGAAGCTGCGATTGAGCTGGCGGCCGAGCTGCGCGACGTAGGCCACGGTGTGCGCGTTGTGCGTTGCGAACTGCGGGTTGATCCACTCACCGGCGCGCAGCAGCCGGCCGGCGAGCGCGAGATACGCGACATCGGTGTTGCATTTGCGCGTATAGACCGGGTAAGCGTCGAAGCCACGCTCCTGCGCGCGCTTGATCTCGCTGTCCCAGTAGGCGCCCTTGACCAGCCGCACGTTGAGCCGACGGCGCGTCCCCGCGGCGAGCGACCCCAGCCAGTCGATCACGGCCGCACCGCGCTTCTGATATGCCTGGACGGCGAGACCGAAGCCGTGCCAGCCGTTCAACTCCGGCGCGCGGCAAACGGCCTCGACCAGCTCGAGAGACAGCTCGAGCCGCTCGCTCTCCTCCGCATCCACGGTGAGGGCCACACCCGCGTCGCGAGC
>DATJKD010000090.1:0-7826 GCA_035491795.1 Steroidobacteraceae bacterium
CAAGCAGCTCTGGCGCTTCTGGACCGTGCCGGGCGATCCGGCCAGAGGATTTGAGAACCCGGCTATGGAGATGGCCGCGCGCACCTGGTCGGGACGCTGGTGGGAGCGGGGCGGCGGTGGAACGGTCTGGAACGCCATGACCTACGACCCGGAATTCAATCGGCTCTACCTCGGCACGGGCAACGGTGGCCCGTGGAATCCACGACTGCGCAGCCCCGGTGGTGGCGACAATCTCTTCCTGAGCGCGGTCGTGGCAATCGATGCCGAAACGGGCGCATACGCCTGGCACTACCAGACGACGCCGGGTGAGGCATGGGACTACAACTCGGCGATGGATATGACGCTCGCCGACCTCGTGATCGATGGGCGCACGCGCAAGGTGCTGATGCATGCACCCAAGAACGGTTTCTTCTACGTGATCGACCGGGCGGACGGTCGGCTGCTCTCCGCGGAGAAGTTCGCCAAGGTGACATGGGCGGAGCGAGTGGACCTCGCAACCGGCCGTCCCGTCGTAGCGGCCAACGCGTTCTACGAGCAGGGGGAGGTGCAGCTCTTCCCCAGCTTCGAGGGCGCGCACAACTGGTTCCCGATGTCTTTCAGCCCCCGCACGGGGCTCGTCTACCTGCCGGTGACAGAGATGGGCGCAAGCTACAGCCAGAAGGGCATCGACCCTTCGCGCTGGACGCCGATACCGCACTCCGTCCAGTTCGCGGGCATCGCAAGCGGGGACGGCGATCCGCCGGCGGACTCCGGGCACAGCTCACTCACCGCATGGGACCCGGTCCGCGCGCGCCCAGCCTGGAAGATCGAGACGCCGGGTGCGCACAACAGCGGCACGCTCGCGACTGCAGGCGACCTCGTGTTCCAGGGACAGGCCGATGGCCACATCCATGCCTATGCGGCAGGCGACGGCCGGCGCCTCTGGACCTTCGACGCTGGAACCGCCGTGCTCGGTACGCCGATCACCTTCAGCGTGAACGGGCACCAGTATGTGGCCATGCTGTCCGGCCCGTTGCACGGCTCGGTCGGCGGATTTGGTTCCGTGTCGGCGCAGTTCGGCTGGAATGCGCGTGAGCACCCGCGGCGGTTGCTCGCGTTCGCGCTCGATGCGAAAGCGAGCCTGCCGCCGACGCCGCCGCCGCGACGCGTCGAGCCGCTCGACGCACCGGATTTCCGGGTCGACGAGGCGGCAGTCCCGCTCGGGCTTGAGCAGTACACGCGCTGCCTGCTGTGCCATGGTCCGGGCGCGGTCGCAGGCGGCACCGCGCCTGATCTGCGCGCATCGCCGATCCCGCTCGACGGCGCTGCATTCGCGGCAGTGGTCCGAAATGGCAGCCTCGAGTCGCGGGGCATGCCGAAGTTTGCGGAGCTCACCGACCGCGAGCTCGATGCGCTACGCCACTACATTCGCTACCGCGCGCGACTCGCGACCCGAAGCGGCAAGTGAGCCGCTGCGGGACGTAGGCTCATGCGACACCGGCCTCCTCGTATCGCATTAGGAGGATTGCGGCTGCGCCGATCAGCGACCCGAGCGCCATGATTGCCGCGACGACCGGAAGCGTCGAGCCCGCCACGAACAGGAAGCCGGCCGCGATCGGTCCAAGCGCTGCACCTCCCCGACCGACGCCGATAACGAAGCCGGTGCCGCTCGCGCGTATCTTCGCCGGGAAGGACTGCGCGAACATCGCGTACAAGCCAACGATCCCTGCGTTGCAGAAGAACCCGGTGGCCGCGGCCAGCATCGAGAGCTGCGTAAGCTCGGATGCCGAGCGGCCGAAAAACACGACCATCACCGCCGTGAGGGCCAGCGCGACGATCACGAGCCTGCGCACTCCAATGCGCTGAGTGAGCAGGCTGAAGAGCAACGCGCCCGAGGCGCCGCCGACGTTGGCCCAGACGAGCACGCCTCCGGCCGAGGCGGGCTCGAAGCCCATGTCCACGACGATTTTCGGTATCCATTTCAGGATGAAGTAGAAGGTCATGATGTGCGCGAAATACGCCAGGGTCAGCAGGATCGTCGCGCGCGCGAGCTGCGGGGAGAAGAGCTCGGTGAACGAGCCCACTCGCGCGCCGGTCGCTGCCGACGCCGGCGGCAACGATCCGACCGATCGATGTCCGAGCCTGCGCAGCGTGGAGTTGACCCGTGCGAGCGCCTTCGCCGGTCGGCGCTCGACCAGGTAGCTCACGGACTCCGGCATCAGCCACAGCACGAGCGGGATGCAGACGGCGGTGGCGAGCGTGCCAAACATGAACACCGAGCGCCAATCTCCGCCCACGAGCAGCCTGGTCGCAATCATGCCGCCGAAGACGGCGCCGAGCGGATAGCCCGTTGCCATGAGCGTCACCGCGAGATTTCGCCGGCGGTTGTTGGCGCATTCCGCCGCCACGGCATTGATCGCCGCGAGCATCCCGCCGATGCCAAGGCCGGTCATGAAGCGGAACACCGACATTGGCTCGACGCCGCGCGCCGTGCTGGCGAGAAACATTCCCGCGGTCATGACGATCAGGCATCCGAGCACGGTCGGGCGCCGCCCGATGCGGTCGGCGACGTTGCCGAGCGCGAGTGAGCCCAGCGCCATGCCCAGGATCTCCATCGACATCACGATGCCGAGTGCGGCGCGGTCGATACCCCATTCCTTTGCGATCCCGGGCGATGCGAAGCTGATGGCCAGCACGTCGAAGCCGTCGAGCGCCACCAGCAGCACACACAGCCCGACCGCTATCGCCTGCCGGGGGGTCATGCGCTCGAGCGCGAGTATCGCGCGCGGGTCTTCAGTCATCGCGGCCCCTTCGCGCCCGAATGCCGGGCGCCATCTCTCATGTCACTCGGTTCGCGTGCGCCGCCTGCAGCCGTTGCTCGTCCGGCACCCACCAGCCGTGGATCTGCGGGTGGATCCGCGTGGGCAGGCGCACGGTGGCGAGCGGGCCGTCTTCGAGGCGCGTCGCGTCGAGGACGAGCAGGTCGCTCCGCACCTCGAGCCAGCGGTTGACGACGCCGATGAGATAACCGTCACCTTCGGCCGCGCGCGCATGGCGAGGCACGAAGCAGCATTCCTGCACGCTCGAGTCGGGACCCGCGAAGTAGCTGGTCGCGCGGCGGGTCGCGTGATCGAATCGCGTCCAGCAGTTGAAGGGACGCATCGGGCTGGCCTCCACCAGCCTCGGATCGAGCGGGCGTGCGGCGTCGAGCGTCGGCATGAAGCCGACACCGTAGGGAACGGTGTGATAGCGGTCGTCCTGGCGCGACAGGATTCCATTCTCCGGGTACAGGATCTCCATGTCGTAGTCCGGTCGCGACTTGGCAAGGTCCACCGAAAGGCGCGTCACGTGGCCCTGCGCGCGGACCGGATCGAAGGGAGCTCCGTCGAGATTCGGAAAGAACGGAAACTGGTTTGTCTCGGCCATGTCCATGTCGACGTAGAGCCGCGTGCCGTCGGAGAAGGTGCCCATGGTGTGGGTCGCGCAGCGCTCCGGACCTTTGAACCAGCGCAGGTCGCTGCCGTCGCCGCCGCGACGCAGCACGCCGAGCCAGGTCGGCAGGCGCGAGTCCCAGGCGAAATGCACCTGGCCATGCTTCATTCGCTCCACGCTGGTCACCATCGGAGTCGCGAGAAACGCGACATGGTTCTGCGTGACGGCGAAGTCGTGTATGAACCCGACGTAGGGCGCCTTGATCCAGGCTTCCCAGGTGAGCTGCCCCCGTGTGTCGAAGCTCATAATGGCGATATCGTCGGTCGCCTCGCCGCGCGCTTCGTACCCGAACGCGACGAGCTCGCCACTCTCGGAATCGATCTTCGGGTGCGCCGTGAAGGTGAGGCTCCTGAGCTGGCCGTCGAAGGTGTAGTAGTCATCGAGCGTCGCGAGCGAATCCGCGTCGACGATGACCGGCGGGCTGTCCTCCTTCAGCACGAGAAGCTTGCCGTGGTGGTAGACGACACCGGTGTTTGCGGTGCCGCGGCTCAAGCCCGCGACGCGCGCATCGTCGGTGTAGGGATTGCGGTAAACGCCGAACAGCGACTCGCGCGCGGCGGCCTGTGCCTTGAAGCGCTGCGTCTGCACGTAGCGGCTGCGATAGTCGACGTGGCCATCCGCGAAATGGAACACGCCTAGATGTCCTTCGCCGTCGAACGGAATGTTCGGCAGGCGCGGCGGATACTGAAAGTCCGGGCCGATGCGGTAAAAGCTGCCGCGCAGGTCCGCTGGCAGGCGCCCGTCGACCTCGCAATCGCGCAGGTCGACCTCCATCCGGAACGGAGTGTAGAAACCGTGCCGCAGCGGCTGCCTGCCGGGCTGCGGACCTGTGGTGACCGTCGACATCTGTGCCTGGTATCAGCTCTGCCAGGAACGGGCGTGGGCAACCGCCCGGCCATACCCGCTCAGACCGCGCCAGAATACGAACGCCGCGAGCGGCGCCAGCACGGTGTGCATCGTCGCGATCGAGTACCGCAGCTTCAGCTCGTCGCGGAACACGTAATCGGTCAGCAGCGCAACCACCGTAGGGGCGATCCCGAATCCGATCATGGTGAACAGGAACAGGAACAGCGCCGTGACCTGGCCGCGCATCTCGTTCGGGACGATGACCTGCAGCGCCGCGTTCTGCGGGCCGACCCCGATCAGGATCAGTACCGAGTTGAGGCTCCAGCAGGCGAGCGCGAGATACGGGCTCGGCATCAGCGCGTACGCGATGGCAAACGGCATGTGTGCCAGCCCGGCCACCAGTACGACGCGCAGGTTGGCGTCATCCCGCCCCTCGCGCGCCCAGCGCTCCGCGAGCCAGCCGCCGAACGCCAGGCCGAACGGTGCGATGAGCAGGTACACGAAGCCCTGGATGATGCCGTACTGCGCGGGACCCCAGCCGTAGGTCCGTTCGTAGAACGGCGCGGCCCAGAGCAGCGTGCCCATTGCAAGCGAATTGCACGCCAGCCCGAGGAACATCGGCCCGAACGCCGCCCGCTCGCGCCAGAGATGCGCGAGCACGGCGCGGATCGGCGCCGCACGATGAGCGGCACCCGCGGCCAGTGCGACGCCGCGCCGCGGCGGCTCGTAGACCGTCGTCAGCATGAGGATTCCGAGCACCAGGTCCGGAATTGCCATCACCAGGAACACGAGCTGCCAGGGCTTCACGGCGCCGATCAGCGGCAGCGTCGGATTGCCCATCTGAGCCAGCCCGGCGATCAGGGCTCCCCCAAGCAGTAGCGCAATGCCGTTACCCGAGGTGAAGCCGAAATTCATGAAGGCGATCGCCTTCGGAAGCTTGGCTGGCGGGAAGTAGTCCGCAAGGATCGAGTACGTTGCCGGCCCGTTGCCGGCGCCGCCGATCCCGGAGAACAGGCGCGCGGCAAAGAGCTGCCAGAAGCCGTTCGCGAGGCCTGTGAGCGCGCTGCCGACGGCGATCGTCAGCAGGCCGATCCCGATGATCAGCCGGCGACTCATCCGGTCGACGAGACGGGAGATCGGCAGGCTCACGACGGCGTTGAAGGCGGCAGACGCGAATCCGACGATGAGGCTGACCTGCGTGTCGGTGAGCGCGAGATCGACCTTGATCGATTGCACCAGCAGCCCCGTGAGATTGATGCTGCCGAAGATCGTCATGACCGTAAGGCCAAAGATCGTCACGCCGTACCACGCACGGCGCGAGCTCGGCCAGGGCTGTTGAACGGTTGCAGCCGCCATGGGATCTTCCGGACTCACTGCGCCGTCGTTCACGTAGCTTCCCGCCTGCGGACGTCGCGGGCATGGTACCCAGAGGGCCGCGCGATCGTACTTCGCTCACGGTCGAATTTCTGTTCGCGCTCGTCCGCATGGCCTTCTCCCGCACAGCCGAGCATGTCTGCCGGCCGCGACAAGACAGCCCGGCGCGCAGGAACACCCGATTGCCGGCAGGGGCCGCCGTCATCGGAACGAATTACGGAACTACGCCTTGATCAGATCACGAGCCGAATTGGCCGCGACGCCTGCCCACAACGGTTACGAGGCTCCCGTGACGCGCGGTCTCGCCGTCGGGATGCTGAACGCGAGCCTCGGATACATGCTGCGCCGTGCGCAGCTCGCGGTATTCGCGGACTTCGGAGCAGCGCTCGCGGAGCTTCGACTTCGACCCGGTCAGTTCGCGGCGCTCATGGTCATCGACTGCAACCGCGGCGTAACGCAGTCCGAGGTCTGCGAGACTCTTGGAATATGGCGCGCCAATTTCGTCGCGATAATCGACGATCTCGAGAAACGCGGACTCGCGCGGCGGGTGTCGTCGCCGGCGGACCGGCGGTCGAAGGCGCTGGCCCTGACGCCGGCGGGCCAGCGCGTGCTCGCGCGCGCTGCGGAGCTGCAGCGCGCTCACGAAACGCGAGTCTGCGGGCGGCTCGGACCAGGTGGCCGCGAGCAACTGCTCAGGTTGCTGGGCCAGCTCGCTGACAGCAACTGATCACCCGGAGCCGAACGATGTCTGCGTCCGCCACCGTCGAGTACGCCGAGCGTATCGCGCTCGTAACCGTCAGCAATCCGCCGGTCAACACCATCAGCAGTGCCGTCCGCGACGAGCTTCATCGGGTGCTCGACCGGCTCGAGCCGCGGGTGGAAGCGGTGGTTCTGCTGTGCTCTGGCAGCACCTTCTTCTCAGGAGCGGACATCGCCGAGTTCGGCGGTCCGCCGCAGGAAGAAGCGTACCGGGAGCTTTTCAGGCGACTCGAGGGGCTGCCCGTTCCCGTGATCGCGGCGATGCACGGCACCGTGCTCGGTGGCGGGCTCGAGATCTCGCTCGCGTGTCACTACCGGATAGCGCTTCCCGGCACGCGCTTCGGGCTGCCGGAGGTCACGCTCGGCGTCATCCCGGGCGCCGGCGGCACACAACGCATGCCGCGTCTCATCGGTGTGGAGAGGACTCTCGATCTGATTCTCGACGCGAAGCCGGTCGACGCCGCAACGGCGGTGAAGCTCGGTTTTCTCGATGAGGTGGTCGATGGTGAGTTGCGCGCTGCGACACTCGCCTACGTCACAAGGCTGGTTGCCGCCGGCCGCGGCCCGCGCCGCACGTCCGAGCGCAACGTGGATCCTGCCAGCGCGAGCGATGAGATCATCGAGCGAGCCCGGAAGCGGGCAGCGCAGCAGTACCCGAATCGGCGGGCTCCGTTGACCGCAATCGAGGCGGTGGCTGCTTCAGCGCGGCTGCCGTTGGAGGCCGGTCTCGAATACGAGACCCGGCTCGCCAACGAAGCCAAGGCGACCGACGAGGCGAGGGCGCTGGTCCATGTCTTCTTCGCGGAACGCGCAACCCGCAAAGTCCCCGATGTGTCGCCGGACGCGAAAGCGCGGCCGGTGAAGTCCGGCGCGGTCGTCGGCTCCGGCACGATGGGCGGCGGGATCGCAATGTGCTTCGCGAACGCGGGCTTGCCGGTCACGCTTCTCGACTCGAGCCGCGAGGCACTCGACCGCGGACTCGCGGTTGTCGAGCGCAACTACGATTCGATGGTGAAGCGGGGCCGCATCGAGCCGCGTGAGAGAGACCGGCGACTTGCGCTGATACGCGGAACGCTCGAGTACGCCGATTTTGCCGATGCGGACGTGATCATCGAGGCCGTGCCCGAACAGATGGACCTGAAGAAGGCTGTCTTCGCGAGGCTCGATACGGTGGCCAAGCCGGGTGCGGTGCTGGCCACGAACACCTCGACGCTCGACATCGACGAGATCGCGACGGCGGTGACACGGCCGGCCGACGTAATCGGCCTGCACTTCTTCTCGCCGGCCCACGTGATGCCACTGCTCGAAGTGGTGAGGACGGCAAGCACCTCCGCGCAGACGGTCCTGACGGCGATCGAGCTGTCGCGTCCGCTGCG
>DATJKD010000091.1:0-8548 GCA_035491795.1 Steroidobacteraceae bacterium
GGTAAAACGCTCCGGCTACGGCCGGCGCACGGGCACTTGCATTCTCGCGACCCCGGCGCATGATTCGACGGTATACGCCCGCCCTGCGAGCGATGGAAGCTATGGAATCCATCAGCACGCGCTACTGGCATGCTCTCGATGGTGGTCGCGTCCAGTGCGACGTCTGTCCACGCGGGTGCCGGATGCACGATGGCCAGCGCGGGCTCTGCTTCGTGCGCGGCGCCGAGGCGGGCGAAGTCAGGCTCTACACCTATGGCCGGTCGAGCGGATTCTGTGTCGATCCGATCGAGAAGAAGCCGCTCAATCACTTCCTGCCGGGTACGTCGGTGCTTTCCTTCGGTACGGCTGGATGCAATCTTGCTTGCCGCTTTTGCCAGAACTGGGACATGAGCAAGTCCCGCGAAATGGACACGCTGGCCGATCACGCGACACCGGAGATGCTCGCGAGCGCAGCCCGGCAGCTCGGCTGCGCCAGCGTCGCGTACACCTACAACGACCCGGTGATCTTCATGGAGTATGCGATCGATGTGGCCCAGGCGTGCCGCGAGCTGGGGATCAGGAGCGTCGCCGTGACCGCCGGCTACATCTGCGCCGCGCCACGCGTCGAGTTCTACGGACACATGGACGCCGCTAACGTCGATCTCAAGGCGTTCACCGAACGCTTCTACTACAAGATCTGCGGCGGCGCACTCGCGCCGGTACTCGAGACGCTCGAGTACCTGAAGAAGGAAACGAAGGTCTGGTTCGAAATCACGACACTGCTGATCCCCGATGAAAACGACTCGGACGCCGAGATCGACGCGATGACGCGCTGGATCATGGATCGGCTCGGGCCGGACGTTCCGCTGCACTTCACGGCGTTTCATCCGGACTGGAAGATGACGGACAAGCCGCACACGCCGGCGGCGACCTTGACGCGTGCCCGCCGGATCGCGCTGGGCAACGGGCTCCGCTACGTATACACCGGCAACGTCCATGACCCGGTCGGGTCCAGCACCTGGTGCCCGACCTGCGGCGCGCTGCTCATCGAGCGCGACTGGTACGAGCTCGGCCACTGGCGGCTCGACGCCGGCGGTGCATGTCTCGGCTGCGGCTCGCGACTTCCCGGCGTGTTCGACGGGCCGCCCGGGGCCTGGGGACCGCGACGGCTGCCGGTGCGGCTCGGTCGCGCCACGTTTGCCTAGCTCGAAGGTGATCGATATGCAGCTCATTACCGTAAAGATCGACAAGCCGGAGACCACGAACTTCATCCTCGGGCAGTCGCACTTCATCAAGACGGTCGAGGATGTCCATGAGGCTCTGATCACCGCGGTGCCCGGTATCCGGTTCGGGCTGGCCTTCTGCGAAGCATCGGGGAAGTGCCTGGTCCGCTGGTCCGGCACCGACTCCGGGCTCGAGGACCTCGCGCGTCGCAACGCGCTCGCGATCGGCGCGGGTCACAGCTTCATCGTCGTCCTGGGTGACGGGTTCTATCCAATCAACGTGCTGAACACGATAAAAGCCGTGCCGGAGGTCTGCCGGATCTTCTGCGCGACGGCGAATCCGACCGAGGTCGTGCTCGCCGAGACCGAACAGGGACGCGCGATACTCGGCGTGGTCGACGGGTTCCGGCCGCAAGGTGCAGAGGACGCGGACGGCATCGAATGGCGGCGCGGCCTGCTGCGGAAGATCGGCTACAAGTTCTGATCTCGAGTCGCGCTGGCAGCGCCTCAGAACCGGGTCCGCAGCCTCGATTCTTCCCACAGCCGTCGCACGAATCCGCGCACCGCCGGCAGTGCATCCTGGGTTGTCATCAGCCGCTCCTTTTCGAGAACCTGGGCCATGTCCACGATGGAGCGGCGACCGTCGATCAGCGTCGCCAGGTACCCGTAGATGCGCATCGTGAGCGCCGCGCTCTGGAACTCCGGAAGCGCGGGCACGGGTGCGTGCGGGTCCGCAAGCCACGGCGGTACTGATGCCTGCGCGGGCGCATCGACTGCGCGCTCCTTGATGGCACAGAACGTCACGACCGACTCCATCCGGGCGTGGCGGCTCGCCGGCGAGCACATGTACGGCATGCGCCGCTCGTCGGGCTCAGGTGACGCGAATCCTGCGGCTTCCGCGATCGCGAGAACTTCCTCGAGCGTATAGCGAAGCGCCGGGTCGGACTGCGCAAAGGCGAGCGAGCCCGTGTTGAGCCACCGGCCGCCCGGCTCCAGCAATGCGTTGATGCGCGGCGCGAAGCTCGCCAGGTCCTCGTCGAGTACGTCGATGAGCCAGGGTGTGATCACGAGGTCGAAGCTGCCCGGCGCAAAGGGCGCGCGCGATGCATCGGCAAGCACGAACTCCACCGGGACGTCGAGCGGTCCGGGCGCGGCAAGCGTGCGCAGGATCGCATGGCTCTCCGCGTCGCGCGGGGCGATGGGAAACTCATACATAGGCACGTGTTCGCCGGCGAAGATCCGGCGCGCAACGAAAGCGTTGAGGGGGTTGATGTCGAGTGCGACGAGCAGGCCGTGCCGCAGTCGCCGCGCGAGGTCGTAAACGAGGCGGCCGCCGCCCGCTCCGAGGACGAGGACGCGGCGCGGCGCATGACCGCGCAGGACGTCGATGACGGCGGCGAGCGCTGCATCGTTCTCCCCCTCGCCCCAGGCCCAGTCACGATGCAGATTGACGTAGTACGAGGCGAGGCCCTGCGCGCCCGGGATGCGTGTGCCGAGTGCGCGATGCAGCTCGGGCGTGGCAGCGCCCGCGGCGCCAAGCGGCGCGAGCAGAGCCGTGAGCCGTCGTGCGTGGTCCTCGCGTGCCGTGGACTGCAGCTTCAGCCGGTTGCGCGCGCGCACAGTAAGGCCCGGGCGCTCGAGCGCCGAACGCAGCGCTGCGGCCTCGTGCGCGAGATCCGCCAGCAACGCCTGCAAGCGTTGGCGCCATTCCGCCAGCGCCTCGTCGGGAGCCGCAAATAGCCACGGGACACCGTCGAGCACGGGGTAGCGCGCGTCGCAGGTTCGACACCGCCAGAGAGTATCTTCGCGCGCAAGTCGGCCGCCCGTGCAGCCCGGACAGCGCAGCAACTCGATCAGGTCGGAGCGGTCGTTCACGTCGCGGTCTCCGCCGCGCACGTTACCACGCGCCGGTGCGGCGCCAGTTGCCGTCGCCATCGTTGCGACGCGCGCGGCAGCGGAAGCTAGGCGATCGTACCGCTGACGATCTGGTTGAATGCGATCAGGCTGTCCTGCAGCGCCGCCGAACCGAGACCGTGACCCGGGAAACGCGTCCCGAACTGGCCCTGCTCGCCGTGCAGCGCCATGTAGTTGAGCACCACGGTCTCGACCAGCAGGTTGACGTTGTTCGCCGCGGGACTCGACGCAGTCTCGACTGAGGCGTCCGGCCGGAAGTAGCCGATCTGCTGATGCCGGGCTGCGCCCCCGGGACCCGTACTGAGCAGGGTCGCCCGCCCGTTCGGGTTGTACACCAGGAAGAACGAGGCCGCCGTCGACTGGTTGTCGCTGCTCCACATGAACTTGCCGCGGCCATCAGCGGTGTTGTCCACCTGCCCGTCCGCGGACAGCGAACCGTCGGAGAACACGTACAGCATCAGCGGCACACCGCGCCGCGCCGCGTATTCGAGACAGGCGCCCATGCAGCGCCCAGCGCGGAAGTCGCGCACTTCGCCGGTGGAGCGGCCCTGACCGTGATAGTCGTATCCGCCCATCTCGATGGTGCCGGCGCCGGCGTAGCCGGAAATCACCATCTTCATCACGGCCGCCGTCTTGCGGAACTCGTCATCTGAGTCGTATTCAGCCCGGGTGAAGATCCCAGCCGATCCGACGATGTCGGCGTCGAGCTCAGGGTCGAGACTGCTCGGATTGCCGAAACGATCGATGGTGTCCGCAGCCTTGACGTAGCCGCAGCTCACGAGCTCGCGTATGACCTCGTCGCGGGTCACGGGAGCCTGTTTCGGGTCCGGCCAGGGCTGTTTCGGATCAACACGCTGGATCTTCCGGGCGCTGATGCGCTGCACCGATTCCAGCACGGCGACCGTGTCATCCTCGCCCAGGAGTCCGACGAGCTGACCGGTATCGACGAGGCCCCGCACATCACTTGCGCGGTCGATCTTGGTCGGGCGGACGGACAGGTCGATGAGCCCGGCTGGGGCCATCGAGTTGCCACCCGAGTCCGAAGCCTGCGACCCGATCAGGTTCAGGAGCTCGCCTGCGGCGCCTGCACGATAGATCCCGTACATCGGGTTATGCGGGTTGTTGCCGGTGTCGTTCTCGGAACGTGCGGCGATCACGGCACCGTTGATGCCGGCCGCCGTGGCCGGCGCGATGCGATCCACGATCCCACGCAGAAAGGCGCTGTCCGAATGGAACGCGAGCCCGAGCGAGGTGTCGGTGAAGCTGGTGTTCGTCACCGGGTTTGTGAGTGATGGAATCATGTCGCCCGGCAGACCCATCTTGCCGTAGCCCGCGGTCGTCAGAAAATCGAGCTGCCCGCCCGGACCGCCGATCAGGACGTTCGAGCCGACCATGTTGGCGCCACCGGCGAGGTCTATGCAGATGAACGGGATCTTGCGCGCGCCGAGGACGTCGAGCCCGCACGAAGTCTTGAGCGCCTGCAGGTCGGGTGACAGGTCGGCCATCGCCCTGCCCGGATTCGCGAACAGGCTGAAGATCGTCGGTGCGGCTACCGTTGCGCTGCCGGCCAGGAAGCCCTGCGCGAGGAAGTCGCGGCGCGTCACCGGCCGCTTGTGCGCAGCGGCGTGCCGGATCGGCTCGCCGTGGCGAAGCTGTCGGGGTGTTGCCTTGCGGATGATCATGGCTTGGGCCTCCGGACCCGTCCTCGCTTTGCGGTCACTGCACCAGCGTGACCGCGCTGCCGAGCAGCGCGGCGCAGGTGGCCTTGACTATGGTCTGCGTGCGCGCGGCCGTGGCTTCGCCGGCCGACAGACGCGTGATGAGCGAGTTGAGCTCGCCACGGACGTCGCCCACGACCGGATCGGTCGCGAGCGCCGGGTCGACCATCCGGCCGACCAGCGCGTCGAGCACGATCGCGCGACCTGCGCTGCCTGAGGCACCCAGGGCGGTCGCCGGCGCGGCGTTGAAGTTGAAGCCCGGGAAGTACGTGGCGCGCTTGCCGACGTCCTCGACCAGCGCGTCGCAGTACTGGATCGCGAGCTGCGCCACGGCGACCGGATGCGCCGACACGAAGGTGTCGATGGTCTCGATCGTCGGCAGGCTCTGCTTGACCGTGTCGTAGGTCGCAACGACACCTGGGCTCTGCGTGCTGATGCCGGTGAGCTCGGACATCGTCGCGTTGAGCTCATCGAACACGCGCATGCCGATATCCGCGGAACGCTGCACATCGGGCGGCGGCGCAGGTTCGAGCGGAATCGGGTCGGTACGCACGTTGGTGCGGTCGCCGAGCACGTCGAAGGTGAGGAAAAACTCGTCGGACTCCGGACCCTTCTCGAGCGCGATGACGGTTCCGATCGCGGACAGGCGCTGCCCGCCCGGTCCGTAGTTGGAATCGTCGACGACCGTATCGAGCGTGCGATACGCCTGCCCGACCGCCGCCTCCGCGCCATTGACACCGATGCGGATGCCGGCCACCGGGATGCTGCCCGGCCGGGCAGCGGCATCGAGGCTGATGAAAGTGGGCTTGTTGAAGAGGTAGCCATAGCTGTCGAGCTGGCTCACCTCGAACATGACATACGCCTGCGGCATGTCGACCAGGTGGCTGACCGAGAACAGCAGGTAGAACTTCTCGCCGACACCAGCCTGGAAGTTCTGTGTGATCTGCGCCGGCGTGATCGCGCGGTTGAAGATCGCGACCATGCGGAACACGCCCTGGAACTGGCGATCGCCCGATACCTCGTTGCCGAGCACCAACGCGAACGTATCGTCCCAGTCACCGAGCGTGCCTCCCGCAACCGGGTCGGCGTCCTCGGTGAACTCGCCGTTGACGTAGATCCGCCGGCCGTTCACCGGGTCATAGGTCGCGACGACGTGCTGCAGGGTCGCCTGAAGATCCTCGTCGTCGGCCGAGGTCATGAGCTTCGGGTCGCCGTTCTGGTCGGAGCTCGACGAGCGGTTGTGGAAGTCGTAGCTGTAGAGCGTCTGTCCCAGCATGAAGTTGCGCGCCATGACGCCGCCCGAGTACGACACGATCCGCGACTCTTCCTGTGCAACGTTGCCCGGGGCAACCCAGGCCTCGATTGTGTACTCGCCCGTGGCCTTGATCAGGTCGTGGAGCTTCTTGCTGGTCGTGGTCGAACCCTGCGCCTTGCCGCTGCGGACGTTTATGCCCCAACCGCCCACCCAGGTGACGTCACCCGAGAGCGCGAGGTCGATCGCGGGCTCGACGCCGCTGGTGTCGTACGCAACCGTGCCGGAGCCCGTCTTGAACTCCCACATGCCGATGACGTTGCCGTTGTAGCGGTTGCCGCCGCTCGCGACCGTGCCTTCGTAGAGGCTGAGGGCCTTCGACAGGACCAGCGACGCATCGACCTCAGTCAATTCAACCTGGTTGGCGAAGGCCTGGATCGCCGCCTGCATCGTGTTGGCGTTGGCCGCGCAATCGCTCCAGCAGTTGTGGAACTCGTTGCGCAGCCGCACGACCAGGCGCGACATCGCGGGCTGGTCGAGATTCATCTTGGTCTTGGCGGCTCCGTACGCCTCGGGGATGTCCTCCGAGGCGAAATACGGCGACTGCGCAGTGGCCGCCGAGGGGGAGTGGCACCTCTGGCAGTACTCCTCGACGATCGGATAGACGGTGCTCGCGTAGAGCGCTGAACCCTCCGCACCTGTCGGGAAGCTCTTGCTCGCGCCCGGGTCGCGCAGCGGCGGCGCCTCGAGCACTACGCCGCCGCCGCCGGCGGCGATGTCGCCTGCCCAGTTCGAGATCCAGGTCGTGAGGATGTCGGCGCAGGCCTCGTTGCTGGCGAGCCAGCAGTTGTGCCCGCCGCCGACCTTCAGGACCATCTGCGAGTCCTGCGGCGAGGAGAGCGTGACCACGGTATTGGCCGCTTCGTAGGCGAGGTTGACATCGTCCTGCCGGACGAATTGCGGCGTCTGCCCGCCGCCGACGTGACACTGTCCGCAGCGGTTCGTCGCCTTGAGGTTGTCCCAGACGTTGATCTTGAACGCCTGGACGTCGGCCGTCGCCGGCGGCGGACCGGTATAGGTGGCGGGCGCGCCGCCTGGACCGGCGGGATTCTGGACGGTATCGGCGCCGCCACCGCAGGCACCAAGCACTATCAGCAGGCCGCTCGCGAGGACGCGGCTCAGAGCCGAAGTTCGGGATCGATCCATGACTCGGCTCCTAGTCACCCATGCAGTAGGCAGCGGCTTCGGCGAACACTCGCTTGAGCCGGTACTGATTCGCCTTGAATGACACCGTCATCGCGGTCACTTTCGCCCGGTCTTCCTCATCGCTCGGCGGCCGGAAGCAGACGTTGCGGAACACCTTCTCGACCTGGCAGCGCGCAAAGGCCTCGCTGCCCGCGAGCTCCCGGCCGAGCGACTTCGCACCGTGGCCGCTGGCAGGCTGGGTCGTATCCCAGCCGAGCAGCCTGTTGGCGCCGTGACGCCAGTAGTTATCCCACTGGTCGTCGGGTGTGGCGAAGCCCGGCGCGAAGGTCGTGTCGTTGTTGAAGTACTTCGGTCGCACTACGCCAGGCGTGTAGACGATGCGTCCGGCCGTCTCGTCCCAGTCGTAGTAGGCGAAGGCCTGCGCCATCGGATCCATGCCGCTGTGACAGCCGATGCAGTTGTTGAGGAAGACGCGGCTGTCGCCACCCGGACTGCGACTTACATCCTGGCGGATGCGATCGGGCGGACGCGTCGTGTCCAGCACCTGCTCCATGTCGCGGCACATGTGATTCACGAGCGTGAAACGGAACATCGCCCGGTTGGTACCGGCGATGAAGAACGCCTCCGCGGCGGCGCGCGTCGTCATGACGCCGGCAGTGGCATTCGCGGGCAACCCGCTCGCGCCGGACTGCGTGGTGCGCGTCAGCACCTGCTTGAGGTTGAATCCCCGCTCGAGCGCCGCGTAATGATCGTTGTTCGCCGGTGAGTATGGCGGCAGGCCACCGCCGCTACCGACGTACAGGATGTCCTCGTAGAGCACCTGGTAGAACGGCACGTCGTCGCGGACCATACCGATCACCGTGGCGACGTAGTCGTTCAGTGGCGCGAATACGGTCTGGTCGCGGTTGGTCCAGGGCATCGCGAAATTCTTGAGCGTGACGTCGTAGAACGAGCGGTGCTCCATCGCCCTGTTCGCAGCGGCAATCGGGTCGCCGCCGGTCACGTCCGCTGTCATCAGATCCAGTACCGCGTCGGTCGGCGGCACGCCCGCCAGCCGGTCGTGGATGCGTCGCGCCTGCTCGCGATCACCCGCGTGGACGGCGGATGCGCCGAGCAGCGTCGCGACGGCAGCAAACGCGAGCGCGCCGCGTGCACGGACGGGTCCGGACGGCGCAGGTGCGCTCCGCACGTCCCTTCGGCCAAGTCCATTGAGCCACTGCATGAGCATGGAGCGATCTCCAGTCGCGAAGTCCGTC
>DATJKD010000092.1:0-2861 GCA_035491795.1 Steroidobacteraceae bacterium
GGCGCGATCTCGAACATCGGCCGCAGGTAACGCAGGCGCTCCAGCGGGTCGTCGAGTTCCAGGCAGTGTTGCTTGTGCACCGCCGGCACCGGCAGTACTTCCGCAAGCCTGCCGGACACCCAGGTCGCATCGCGCGGTCGACGCTCACGCGCGGAGTGCGGCTCGCCCATCTGGTCCAGCGCCATGTCGAGCGCTGGCAGCAGATCCGCGAACTCGTCCGGCAACTCGACCTCGGGTTCCTCGGGCAGCCATTCGACATCGGCGAGGTTCAGTCCGTCGCGCGCGCGACGTCGCGTGAGGATCCGGAAGCGACGCTCGCCCACCGCGTGGATGCCGAGCAGACCGTCGGGCTGCTGTGAGAAGTCGATGATCCGTGCATAGGTTCCGACGTCGCAGGTCTGCGCCGGGCCGCCGGCCTCGGGGCCCTCGACGATCAGCACGATGCCGAAGCCGTCGCCGGAACGCATGCAGTTGCGGACCAGGTCGATATATCGGGCCTCGAAGATGCGTAGCGGGAGCGAGCCGCCGGGAAAGAGCACGGCATTCAACGGAAAGAGCGGGATCTCGATGCCGCCGCTCATCTGTGTTCCGGCGCTGCCCTCTCACGCAGCGCCGCGAGCAGGCGCTCGTGCAGACCGCCGAAGGATCCGTTGCTCATCAGCACGAGCTGATCTCCGGGGCGCGCCTCGACCGCGAGCGCCGTCGTGAGCAGCTCGAGGTCGGTCTGCACGACCGCGGTGGCGCCGAGCGGCCGCATTGCCTCGGCCACGTCCCACTTCACCTCGGGGGACTGGTAGATGAAGACGCGATCAGCCGACCGCAGCGAATCCGCGAGCGCCGCCTTGTGGGCGCCGAGCTTCATCGTATTGGAGCGCGGCTCGAGCACTGCGATGACGCGGCCATTGACCTGCCGCCGGCGCACGCCGTCGAGTGTGTTTCTGATCGCGGTCGGGTGATGCGCAAAGTCGTCGTACACGCGGACACCGTCGACGTCGCCGCGCAGCTCGAGCCGGCGACGCACGCCGCCGAACCGGGACAGCGCCTCCAGCGCGACCTGCTCCTCGACGCCTGCGTGTCGCGCCGCGACGAACGCGGCGAGCGCGTTTTCGGCGTTGTGCCGGCCGAACATACTCCAGTCGACGGCGCCGACGCTGCGGGCACCGTGCCGGATCTCGATATGGCCATAGCCCGCATCATCTGGCACGAGCTGCCAGTCGGCCGTGACCCCGGCATCGATCGAGTAGCGCTCGATCGGCGTCCAGCAGCCCATTTCCAGCACCTCGGCGAGATGCCTGTCGCGCGCATTGACGACGAGACGTCCGTTGCCGGGCATCATGCGCAGCAGCAGGTGAAACTGCCGCTGAATCGAGGGGACGTCGGGATAGATGTCCGCGTGGTCGTGCTCCAGGTTATTCAGTATCGCGGTGCGCGGCCGGTAATGCACGAACTTGGCGCGCTTGTCGAAGAAGGCCGTGTCGTATTCGTCCGCCTCCACGACGAAGTGGCGACCGGTGCCGAGCCGGGCACTCACCTGGAAATCGAGCGGCACGCCGCCGACCAGAAAGCCGGGGTCCAGACCGGCGTGCTCGAGCACCCAGGCAAGCAGGCTGCTCGTGGTGGTCTTGCCGTGCGTGCCGGCGACCGCGAGCACCCAGCGGTCGCCCAGCACGTTTCGGGCAAGCCAGTCCGGGCCCGACTCATACGGCCGACCGCTGTCGAGAATTGCCTCGACCAGCGGGTTCCCGCGGCTCAACGCGTTGCCGATCACGAACACGTCCGGCTCGAGGGCGAGCTGATCGGCTCCGTAACCCTCGATGAGATCGATGCCGAGCGCCGCGAGCTGCGTGCTCATCGGCGGATACACGTTGCGGTCGCAGCCCGTGACCTTGTGGCCGGACGCGCGCGCGAGCGCCGCTATTCCACCCATGAAGGTGCCGCAGATGCCGAGTATGTGAAGGTGCATGCTCAGGAGCCCGATGAGCGAAGCATTCCCGCCAATGCGTGGAGTATGACGACATAGGTCGTCGCGATCGCGGAACCGGTGAGCAGGTTTGACTCCGTCGCGAGCTGGATGATGCGGCCGACGACCAGGATGAATGCGATGACCAGGCCCAGCGCCAGCAGCTGCACCGCGGCCGGCGGGTTGCTCGCCATGCGCGGTCCGAACAGGAGCACCATCGGCACCGAAACCACGAGCCCCATCAGCGCCGAGCAGCCCAGCACCGCAGATATCGTCTGCGACCAGCGCTCCTTGCGGCCGAACAGCGTCATGACCAGCCACAGACCGCCCATCAGCAGCAGCGGATCGACGACGAGATACAGCAACAGCTCGGACACCGACACGTCTACCAGGGCGATCTGCACCAGGTTCACGAGCTCGTACGCCACCAGGGTGATGACCACCAGCAGACCCGAGCTGGGCAGGTCCTGCGGGCCCCGCCGCCAGAGTACGATGTCTAGGAAGACCTTGAGGAACTGCTGCACGATCGAGGCGCGGGGATTCGGGGTTGGCCCGGATTCTACACGCAGGTCCGACCGTCAATGCGCGATGCCACGCTCATTACTACCTCCGATCAGCTCTCCGCAGCGGTGTTTCGCATGCGCGGCGCGGCGCGTCTCGCGCTTGACACCGAGTTCATGCGCGAGCGCACGTACTACCCCCAGTTGTGTCTCGTGCAGATCGCGACCGATGCGGACTGCGTGCTCGTGGACCCGCTCAACGGGCTCGATCTCGCAGGGCTGTTCGAGCTGTTGGCCGAGCCAGGCCGGGTCAAGGTGGTGCACGCAGCACGCCAGGACCTCGAGGTGCTGTACCTGTCGGCCGGACGCGTGCCACTGCCGGTCTTCGACACGCAGATTGC
>DATJKD010000093.1:0-5290 GCA_035491795.1 Steroidobacteraceae bacterium
GCGAGCGTGGCGCGATACGAGTTCTTGAGCAAGCGATTGATCTGCCGAAGCTGCGCCGCGGTCGGCGTGCTGGTCCAGTACAGACCGCCGTCCTGTCCCAGCCCGGTCTGACAGACGAGCAAGGTCGCGATTCCGGTCGCCACCGCGAGATCGCTGCTCGTGGTGGGGCCGCCGGCGCCCAGGCCGACGTTGTCCGCACCGTACACCAACTCCTCAGCCGCGCGGCCCGCGAGCGCCGTCTCGATCCGCTCGAGGGCCGAGCGTCGCGTCATGCCGTTGCCCTCACGCGGGACCGTCGCCACGAAACCGAGCGTGCCATCGGTGCGCGGGATGATGGTCACCGGCGCCAAATCGCTATCGCCTGCCTTGTTGCCGAGCTGCGCGATCGCGTGGCCGGACTCGTGCACCGCGCAACGTCGCATCTCATCGACCGGCCTGCGACGGGTGTCGAAGGAGCCACGCGGCCGCCGCGTCACCTCGGCGACGAGATCCTCCTGGCCGATCGGTCGCCCGCGCTTGCGCGCGCGCCGCGCGGCACCACGCACGAAGAAATCGACATCGGCACCGGTGAGACCGAAAGCCATCTCGGCGAGATGGCGCTCCTGGACGTCCTCGGCGACATTGCCCTCCTTGCGGTGCGCGGCAAGACGATCGCTAAACATGCGCTGCAGGCTGGCGACGTTGGGTAGGGGTATGACGATCGTCTGGTCGAGCCGTCCGGCGCGACGCAGCGCCGGGTCCACCATCTCTGCATTGTTCGTGGCGGCAATGACGACGACAGGCTCGTGTGCGTGGCAGCCCTGCAGCTGCTCGAGCAGCGCGTTGATGACCTCGGTCTGGTACTGCGCGTTCGGCCCTGAGATCCGCTCGCGGCTGCCGACACTGTCGATTTCGTCGATGAACAGGATCGAGGGTGCATAGCGGCGTGCCTCGTTGAAGTCGGCACGCATCGCCCGCAAGTGCACATCGAGCCCGCCAGCTGCCTGCCAGTTGGCGGCGCTCGCAACCACGAAGCGCACACCGCAATCGCGTGCGATGGATCGTGCAAGAGTGGTCTTGCCTACGCCGGGCGGCCCGACGAGCAACAGGCCGCGGTCGATCGCCGCCCATGGAAGGACGCCGGTCTGCGCCGCGCGGATGTCAGCAATCAGGTCCTCCGCCACCTGGCGCGCCTCGCCCAGTCCATGAAGGCTCGCAAGCGCCGGCGCATCGACCGCCGACACCTGGCGCAGACGCGCGCGCACTCGCTGGCGCAGGTACTGCACGGCCTGCGAGGCCGTCAGCTTCAGCCGCCGAGGGGCATGAAAGTCGGCCGCGATCAGATAATGGGTCCAGTCGGGTCCGCCGCGGTCCCAGTTGGCCGGAGGTGGCATGCCGAAGACCTTGGCAAAGATCCGGGCAAAGAGCCGGCGGTCGATCCGCGGCAGCGTAAGCACGAGGTCGGCGACGCGCCGCAACGCTTCGGGTACTTCGCTCTGCCGCGTGCAGCCGATCAGCACGGTCGAGCCGTGGATCGCGAGCTCGTGCGCCACCCACTCCGCGTCCCAGAGTGAGCGGTAGGCGTGAAAGGAGATCAGGAAATAGTTTCCGACGGAGATCCCGGTGAGATCGAGAAAGCAGCGGGAGTGGTCGCCCGAGACCGCCTTGGCCCGATCCATGGCGGGCTTGCCCTTGCGGCCGAGCTCGGGCTCGAGCAGACCCGCGACGATGTCCTCGACGAACGGAATGTCCGATTCGATGATGATGATGGGATGCGAGCCGCTCACGAAGCGTGCGAGCTGCGCGATTGGATCGTCGGCCTGGGTTTGCGAATTGAAACGCTTGAGCAACGTGTTGCCCACGCGCTCGCGGACCGCGCCGGCGAGCAGCACCGATACCACGGCACGAGTGATCTCGCGATCCGAGACCGTTTCCTCGAGCGCCTGTGGCCGGGCTGGCGGGACGGGCGTCGCTTCATCCATCGCGTCTTCTTCCGCGGGCACCTCGGTCGGGGCGATCTCGGCGGAGGCCGCCACCGTATCGGCCGCCGGCGCGTCGAGGTATGGACACTGTGGGACGCGCGCGGTGCCAAGCGCGACCGGGTCCTTCTCGTCGATCATCTCGACCTCGCCGCCGGCCGATACGGCGAGCGTCGTGCGCCACATCGTGCCGTCGTAGGCCACCGTTGCCGGTACGAGGAACCGACCCTGGCTGTCCTGGCCGCCGATTCGCATCGGCCGGATGCGTGCGCGCAGCTCCTCGAGCTCTGGCGTCACCGTCTCCCCGTCCGACGGCAGCAGCTCGAGTTCCGTTTCCAGCAACGTGAAGGGGCCATCCGAGCCGCGCAGGAAGAACACGAAGAACCGCAGATAGTCGAGCACGACCTCTGCGTTGAGCATCAGGCGTTCGGACGCATTGGCCGCATGTATCGGATCGGATCGCCCTATGAGCGGCAGCATCGCGTCGTCGCCGTCCAGGAGGTAGCGCACGCGGAGCTCATCGCCACGCGCGGTCCTCACTTCGATCAACGCATGACGGGAATAGAACCGCGGTCGCAGATAGCGTGCGACCTTGAGCTCCCAGCCGTCATAGACGTCTGGCGATTCCTTGCGCAGGCGGGTCAGCAGTTGAGCGGCACGTGACTCGTCGAGGTTGACCCAGGTGAAGCCGATTCCGAGCTTCTTCTCCATCGCGAGAGCCTATCAAATGCGACCTGGTGACGGCTGTGTCCGGACTGCTCGCCGGCGTCGGTCGCCGCAAGCCGGAACGCAAGCTATAGTAAGGTTTGCCATCATCTTGTTTGTTCGTTACCTAAGGATCCCAAGTCTTTATGGCCAAGGACGAACTCTCGTCCCGGATCGGTGGTCTGATTCATGACGTCTCCAGGCTGCGACGCACCGTCGTCGACCATGCTCTCGGGCCCATGGGCGTCACGCGCTCGCAATGGTGGGTGCTCGCCAATCTGTCGCGTCACAACGGCAAGAGCATGATGCAGACCGAGCTCGCCAGGACGATGGACGTCGGCAAGGTCACGCTGGGAGGACTCATCGACCGGCTCGAGGCCAGAGGGCTCGTCAAGCGGCAGCCCGATCCCTCCGACCGGCGCGCAAAGCGCGTCTTGATGACCCCAAAGGGCGTCAAGTTGCTCGGCGACATTCGGGAGAGCGCTGCAGAACTGAATGCGCGGATCATGTCCGGCATCCAGCGGCCAGACATCGCACGCGCCGAGGCCGTGCTGATCAAGATGAAGCAGCAGCTCATCGCAATGAATGCTGTGCCGGGCGGTGGGCGCCACGACGAGACCTGATTGCTGCGCTTCCACGGGGCGCATCCCGATGCCACGGCCCCGATCAATCAGTTGAGGGTCGCGAATGTCGCGTTCTCGGCCACGAGGCGCTCGATGAGCGGAGCCGGCGTCCAGTAGAGCGGGCCATGTTGTCGCGCGAACTGCTGCAATCGCTCCACCACACGAGCAAGCCCGGTCTCGTCGGCGAACTGCATGGGTCCGCCACGCACCCGCGGAAAACCGTAGCCATTGACCCACACGACGTCGATGTCTCCGGGCCGCTGCGCGATCCCCTCCTCCAGGATCCTCGCGGCCTCGTTGATGAGTGGGTAGACGCAACGTTCCACGATCTCCTCGTCGCTCACTTGACGGCGTGTGACGCCGAGCCGCAACGCCTCCTGCTCGATGAGGTCGGCGACCTCGGAATCCGGCAGCGGGTCCCGTGATCCGGGCTGGTACCGGTAAAACCCGGCGCTGGTCTTCTGCCCCAAGCGACCCAGTTCGACCAACTTGTCCGCGATCACCCCGAAGCGCGGGTCGTCCGGCAGCGTGCCCGCCGCGCGTCGCCTGCGCCGGCCAGCGGCGCCGATGTCGAGCCCGGCCATGTCGCCCATCGCGTGCGGCCCCATCGGCATTCCGAAACCCACGAGCGCGCGGTCGACCTGCTGCGGCGACGCGCCCTCGAGCAGCAGGAACTCCGCCTCGCGGCGATACCCGGCCAGCATCCGGTTACCGATAAAGCCGTCGCAGTTACCCGCCAGGACACCGATCTTGTCGATCGACTTGACGAGCTTCATCGCCGTCGCGATGACGTCGGTCGCCGTTTGTCGTCCCTGTACGACTTCCACGAGCCGCATGATGTATGCCGGGCTGAAGAAATGCAGCCCGATCACGTCCTGCGGCCGGCCGGTCGCACCCGCGATGGCGTCGATGTCGAGCGCCGACGTATTGGTCGCAAGGATGGCGTGCGACGGGCAGATGCGCTCGAGATCGGCAAACACGCGCCGCTTGAGCGCCATGTCCTCGAACACCGCCTCGATCACCAGGTCGACTTCGGCGAAGGCGCTCATGTCCGTGGCGCCGCGGATACGCGCAATCCGCTCGGCGTGCTGCCCGGCAGTGATCCGACCCTTGCCGAGCGCGCCTGCATGAACATCGGCAATGGCAGCCATCGCGCGCTCGAGTGCGGCCGGCTCGTTCTCGACCAGCGCGACCGGCAGCCCTGCATTGCAGAACGCGAGCGCAATGCCCCGCCCCATGGTGCCGCCGCCGACGACTCCGACGCGCCGCACGGCGCGCACGGGTGTGTCGACAGGAATGCCCCGCAGCTTGGCCACCTGTCGCTCCGCGAGAAACAGATGCCGAAGTGCGCGCGACTGGCTCGAGTTCTCGAGCTCGGCAAAGAGCCTCGCCTCGGTCGCGAGACCTTTGTGAAACGGCGTGGTCACGGCGGCTCGTACAGCCTCGATGGCCTTGAGCGGCGCCTGCTCGCCCTTTCGGGTGCGTCGCAGCCCGCTTTCGATCGAGCTCAGCAGCGCGTCCAGATCCGGGATGGAGGCCGGCGCGACCTCGCTGAGCCGTCGCAGCGGAACCGCCGCGTCGCGCAGCTCGCGGGCATAAGCCACGGCAGCCGCGAGGACGTCCGCCGGCTCTACGACGCGATCCACCAGGCCGAGGCGCAGCGCTTCCGCCGCGGTAACGGGCTTGCCTGAGCCGATCATCTGCAGCGCGGCCTCCGCCCCCACCAGCCTGGGGAGACGCTGTGTGCCACCGCCGCCGGGAATCAGTCCGAGGTTCACCTCCGGCAAGCCGAGCCGCGTGCCGGAATGCGCGCATCGGAAATGACAGCCGAGCGCGATCTCGAGCCCCCCGCCGAGCGCGTTTCCCTGCAGCGCGGCGACCACGGGCTTACGCATGGCCTCGAGCGAGGCGCTGATCTCCGCCGTGGTCCGCCCGGTCGGCCCGGCCCCGAGCCTGCGGATGTCCGCACCGGCCATGAAAGTCGATCCCGCGCAATGCAGGACC
>DATJKD010000094.1:0-6464 GCA_035491795.1 Steroidobacteraceae bacterium
GCCGGAGCTCGTCATGGACATCCTGAAGAGCACGGCGTCAGCTTCGATGGCGACGATCGCGGCTGGCTCTACCGCGAGGGCTTGCGATCGCCGTCAGGGCTCATCCACGACATACCCGCTCGCCCGCAGCCCGGCGAGGTAACCGTCGGGACGGAGGATGTCGCGCATCGGCAGCACCGCCACCGTCGATGCATTCGACGCGAGTGCTCGCTCCGCTTCGGCGAGCCACGCCGCCTCGAGACGCACGGGCAGCTCGGTCAGCCCACGCTCCCGGAGCACCTGCGCATTCATGATCGCGTCGATGCACGCGCTCGCCTCGTTGAGATCGGTCATCGCGCGCAATGCGGCGATGTCGCCGGTGGCCCAGGCGTTGGCGCGTGCCCGCAGGAGCCCCAGGTCGGACTCGAGGCGTTCAATCGCGCTCGTGAAGCACGGCAGGTCATCGAGCGGCTCGTCCTTGAACTCCTTGATCAGGGCCCGCGGCTTCTCGACCTTGACCGATACGGTGGGTGTCGGGATTTTCACGCGGTGCTTCTTCGCCGATTTCTTCGCGACCGGCCACACCACGGGCGAGTAACTGAGCCCGGCGGCGTCGACGGCCTTCCGGTAGAGATGAAACGCGGCAAAGATGGGCCGCCACTTCTCGACATCCTGGTCATAGCCCAGGTACTCGGCCTTGAGCGCGAGCCAGCGCGCGTAGAGCTGGATGGGCATGAGCTCCTCGAGCCTGCGCCCGTCGGGGTTGTTGCGCACGCCGACCAGCGCCGGCAGCGCGCCCAGCTTCGCAAACGTCCCCATTTCCGCATCGACCTCGGGCTCCGCCAGGAGCTCCTGCGATCCGGCAATGGCCGCCTCGAGCTCCGTGGATCGCCACTCCATCTTCTTCGGCAGCGTGTGGTACTGGCCCATGATCCAGAGCACGTGCTCGCCGTCGTCCGTGGGTCGGGTGACTCGCCACAGCCCGGGGCCCGGTTGCACGCCGGTGACCAGCACCTCCTCGATGACGGTGTCCGCCGCGTTGTCGCTCGCGGCCGCAGCAGCGCAGGCCATCGCGAGCCATCCGGCACCGAGGGCCACGCATCGAAATGTCGTGAGCTGCCTACTCCGAACCCTGTTGGCCAGCGCGCGCCCTCCCCGCTTCCGCCGCGAGTGTACTTGGGCCGGCTGCGGGTCGCAGTTTCGCTCGCCGATTGCGCGCTCGAGTCAACGCCGAGCGGCATCCCTGCTAGAGTGCGCGCCGCATGGCCGATGTCTTCGTCTCCTACGCCCGCGCCGACAAACCGCTCGTCGCACCGCTCGTCGCCGCAATCGAGGCCAAGGGATGGACCGTCTGGTGGGACCCCGACATGGCTCCCGGCCAGGAATTCGACGACCAGATCAGCGCCGAGCTCGCCTTGGCCCGCGCCGTGCTGGTCGTCTGGACGCCGAAGTCGGTGACGTCGCGCTGGGTGCGTGGCGAAGCCCGGGAAGCCGCCGATCGCGGGGTGCTGGTGCCGGTCCGCTTCGACGACGCCCGTCTGCCGATCGATGTGCGCGCGATCCACACGATCGACCTCGATGGCTGGGGCGAAAGCGCCACCAGCCGGCAATGCCAGGATCTCTTGCGCGCGCTCGGCGCACTGCTCACGCGTCATCCCGGAGCCAGCGGCGCAGCGGCAGACGCAGGCGGCGCGCGGCAAGCGGGCGCAGGCGGCCCGGCCAGGGTCGCCATCTGCGTGCTGCCATTCATCAACATGAGCGGCGACCCTGAGCAGGAGTACTTCAGCGACGGCATCACTGAAGACATCATCACCGACCTGAGCAAGGTCTCCGCGCTTGCGGTGGTCGCGCGCAATACGGCCTTTGGGTTCAAGGGCAAACAGGTCGACGTGATCCAGGTCGCGCGCCAGCTCAAGGTCAGTCACGTGCTTGAGGGCAGCGTGCGCAAGGCCGGCCAGCGTGTGCGCATCACCGCCCAGCTGATCGAAAGCACGAGCGGCAATCACGTCTGGGCCGAGCGTTACGACCGCGACCTTAACGACATCTTCGCGCTGCAGGACGAGATCTCGCAGGCGATCGTCGCGGCGCTGAAGCTCAAGCTGCTGCCGGACGAGAAGAAGGCCATCGCGCAGCGCGGCACGAGCAACCCCGACGCCTACCGATTCGTGCTGATGGCCCAGCAGCAGTACCTGAGCTTCGGCGACATGCGACGTCTCGAGGCCGTGGTTCGACTGTGTCAACGCGCGGTCGAGATCGACCCGAACTATGCCCGCGCCTGGGCACTGATGGCCGGCGCGCAGAGAATGAAGACCTATTTCAGCCGGGAGGGAGACAGCGGACTGGCCGCCGCGGAGCGCGCCCTCGCGCTCGATGCGAACCTCGCGGAAGCCCATGCCGCGCGCGCCGGAGCGCTGAGCGCGCAGGGTGACTACGATGCGGCTCTGACTGAGATCGAGACGGCCGTGCGGCTCGACCCGGAGTCGTGGGATGTGAATCGCGAAGCTGCACGCCTCTACTACCGGTTGCGCCGGTTCGCGGACGCCATTCGCTTTTTCGAGAAGGCGGCTGCCTTGCGCGAGTCCGACTGGGGGTCGTGCGGCATGCTGGTCAGCTGCTATACGCAGCTCGGGGACATCGAGAACGCACACCGGTTTGCGAGACTCACCATTGCTTACGCCGAGAAAGTGGTCGCCGTCGAGCCGGACGGAACCGTGATGGCGCAAGCGGTCGGTGCCCTGGCCGTGCTGGGGGAAACGCAGCGGGCGAAGGATTGGGCTGAGCGCGCCGTGCTGCTCGAACCCGACAACATGAACATGCGTTACAACCTGGCGTGCGCGATGATCGCCGACCTGGGCGACGCCGAGGCGGGGCTCGATTTGCTCGCGCCCTATTTTTCAAAAGTTGGACTGGAGTTCCTGGGCTGGGCGAAGTCCGATCCTGACCTCGATTCGGTCCGTGATCACCCGCGCTTGATTGCGATGCTTAACGACGCGGAACAGCGCCTCGCGAACTATTGATCGTTCGCCTTGCTCGGGCCGCCGACCGATCACCCCATGGGAGCGGCCTGTCTACGCTGCCGGGCGCACGGACAGGCGTAAGCCGGCAACGCGCAGCACGGCGACGAGAGTCGATAGCCGGGGATTGCCTGCAGCCGAGAGCGATCGATAGAGGCTCTCGCGACTCAGGCCCGCAACCTCGGCGACGCGTGACATCCCGAGCACTTCGGCAACGCGTCTCAGGCCGAGAAGCAGTTCCTCAGGCGTTTCGAACTGCTCGAGAACCTGCCGGAGGTACTCCACCGACAAGTCGGGGTCGGCGGCCAGTCGGGCTCGCAGCCACTGGTCGTAAGACAACGCGGCGCGGCGTGTGCGCTGCTTCATGGGCTTCAATGCCTTCTTGCGTCGTCCAGCCATCTCCTCGCCCTTTCGATATCGGACCGTTGCGTCCGCTTTGAACCGCCGCAGAGAACGAGGCAGCGGTCAAGTGAGATCCGGGAGAGGTGGCAGCCTTGAAGATGACCAACTCGATTGTCGGTCGCTGCACCAGTGTAGCCTATAAATCACAGCGGGCAAGATACCGACCAGGAGGCAGATCGGCTCAGCCGCAGGATTCCATCGATTTGTCACAGGCAACGCCTGGCTTTTATGCGTATTGGGCCAGAAATGCCGGGCAGCCGTCGTGCGTGCCCGTGAAAGACGCTTAGTCGAGCAGAGCCCCCAATCTCCGCCGGAACAAGAGCACCAAAACCCGCCGCCTGTGTGCTCCATCTAGGTGGCGACGGCCGTACTGTCGTTCGCGGAGTTAGAATTGACCTGGTTTCCGGTGAGCTGACCGCGGGGAAAATCGTCAACTATGTTGACGGGTTTCTCGCGGACGCGCGCCGACCCTCCGCACGCGACGTTTCCGCGGAAACGTTTCTAGGCGTTTACCTTGGGCGACGCTGGCCGCCCTATGCTGGTTTCTCGATGACGAGACACTGCGTTCAGGCGGTGCTCTGCTCGGTGAGATCGAGCAACTGCATCATCTGCTGTCGCATGAGGAATTTCTGCACCTTGCCGGTCACGGTGGTCGGGAACGCGTCGACGAAATGCACGTAGCGCGGGACCTTGTAGTGCGCGATCTGTCCCTGGCAGAAGCCTCGTATTTCCTCCGCCGATGCGGTCTGCCCGGAATGCACTCGTACCCATGCGCAGACCTCCTCGCCGTACTTTGCGTCCGGCACCCCGATCACTGCGACCTCGGCGATCTTGGGATGCCGGAACAGGTACTCCTCGATCTCCCGCGGATACACGTTCTCCCCGCCGCGGATGATCATGTCCTTCGCGCGCCCGGCGATGTTGCAGTAGCCCTCCGCATCGAGCGTGCCGAGGTCGCCGGTGTGCATCCAGCCCTCCGCGTCGATCGCCTCCGCCGTGCGTTCCGGGTCATCCCAGTAGCCGAGCATCACCGCGTAGCCGCGCGTGCAGAGCTCGCCGACCGCGCCGCGCGGCACGGTGCGGCCCTCCGCGTCGATGACCTTCGCCTCAATGTGCGGCTGGATCCGTCCGACGGTGGTTACGCGTCGCTCGAGCGGATCCCCGGGGGAGCTCTGGAAACTTACCGGGCTCGTCTCGGTCATGCCGTAGGCGATCGTCACCTCCCGCATGTGCATGCGGTCGATCACCTGGCGCATGACCTCGATCGGGCACGGCGCGCCCGCCATGATCCCCGCCCGCAGCGAGGAGAGATCGAACTCGCCGAACCGCGGATGCTGGAGCTCCGCGATGAACATTGTCGGCACCCCGTGCACCGCCGTGCAGCGCTCCGCTTCGATCGCAGTGAGGACGGCCAGGGGGTCAAAGCCCGCCGCGGAGTACACGATCGTTGCCCCGTGCACGACGCAGGCGAGGTTCGACATCACCATGCCGAAGCAGTGGTACAGCGGCACCGGCACGCAGAGCCGATCCGCCTCCCTCAATCCCGTGCTGCGACCGACGAAGTACGCGTTGTTGACGAGGTTGCGGTGCGACAGTGTCGCCCCCTTCGGCAGCCCCGTCGTGCCGCTCGTGAACTGGATATTGATCGGGTCGCGGTTGCTCAACACCGGCAGGGCGGCCAGATCCGCGGGAGTCCCCTGGGCAGAGAGATCGTCGAACTCGAACCATCCCGGACGGCGCTCGCCGCCGATCTTCGCCACGATCTTGAGCGCGGGCAGCCGCTTCGCTTCGAGTGCGCCGGGCCGGCAGTGAGACACCTCCGGCGCGAGCGTCTCGGTCATCGCGACGTAGTCACTCGTCTTGAACGACGCTGCTGCAACGAGCGCCTTCACCCCCACCTTCGTCAGCGTGTATTCGAGCTCCGACAAGCGATACGCGGGATTGACGTTCACCTGGATCAGCCCCGCCTTGGCGGTGGCAAACTGCGTCAGCGTCCATTCGGCGCAGTTCGGCGCCCATACCCCCAGGCGATCCCCGCGCTCGAGGCCGAGCGACATCAGCCCGCGTGCGAGCTCATCGACCCGGCGCCCGAACTCCTCGTACGTCCACCTCACCCCCTGCTCCACCGATACCAGCGCCTCGCGTTCAGGCCATCGCGAAACCGCCCGGTCCAGCATCGCGCCGATCGTGTCCTCGATAAGCGGAAGGTCCGTCGTGCCGGCGACGTAGCTGGTTGTGTCGCTCATGCTCGGTCAGCGAACGGCCGTTCGTGTACTCCATGAGGCCAGGCAGCGAGTTCTCAGGATAGCCCATGTAACATGCCAGGCGGACGCGCCTCGTGCCCGTGCCATCATCAGCCGCTGCACTGCAAGAGGAGCGTGGTCAAGCCATGGATCCGACCGTCGAGCAGATTCTCGCCGAATACGAGCGCCGCTCCGCCGACGAGGCGGAGATCATGCACTCCCAGCCGGAGGAGTTCGTCCGCCGCGTCGATGACTTCCTGATCAGCGTGGGTCCGGCGACGGGTCGGATGCTGCACCTGCTCGCGACGGGCGCCAACGCGAAGTCGATCCTCGAGCTGGGGACCTCATACGGCTACTCGACGATTTGGCTCGCCGATGCCGCGCGCGCGACGGGCGGCAAAGTCATGAGCCTCGAGCTCTCGCAGCGCAAGGTCGACCATGCGCAGGCGCAGCTCGCGCGCGCCGGGCTCGCGGACTTCGTCGAGTTTCACATCGGCAGCGCGCTCGACACGCTGCCGCTCCTCGCGGGACCCTTCGACCTGGTGCTGCTCGACCTGTGGAAGGATCTGTACGTCCCCTGTCTGGAGCTCTTCCATCCAAAGCTCCGCCCCGGAGCCCTGGTCGCAGCGGACAACATGCTCTTTCCGCTCAACACGCGCCCCGCGGCCGCGGCCTACCAGGCGCGGGTGCGCACCAAGGCCGATCTGGACTCGGTGCTGCTACCGATCGGCAGCGGCGTGGAACTGAGCCGCAAGCACGAACAAGAACCACGACCGTGACGAGCTCAGCTCGAACTAAAGTCAGAGCAGTACCTGCAGACCCTTTC
>DATJKD010000095.1:0-3672 GCA_035491795.1 Steroidobacteraceae bacterium
GACCATGGCGGCCCGCGACGGTCGAATAAGGGCGTTCCCGCTGCACGTGGCCAGACTCGAGGCAGGATGTGCGCGGCTCGGGATCCCGATGCCGGAGCCTGCGTTGCTCGAGGAGGAGTGCCTGCAGGTGCTCGACGACGCCGGCTCAGCTGTCGTCAAGCTCGTGGTCACGCGAGGAAGCGGCCCGCGCGGTTACCGGCCGCCGCGCGAGCCGACCGTGACGCGGGTGGTAATGGCGAGCGCGCGGCGCGCTACGACGGCGGGCGAGGGCATCGTGGTGCGCGTCTGCGAGACCCGACTTGCACGCAACCCTGCGCTGGCGGGCATCAAGCACCTCAACCGTCTCGAGCAGGTGCTGGCGTGTGCCGAGTGGGACGATCCCGCTGTCGCCGAGGGGCTCATGCTCGCCACAGACGATCGGGTGATCGGCGCGACGGCGGCCAACATCTTCCTCGTGCGCCATGGCCGACTGCACACGCCCGAGATTCGTGACTGCGGTGTTGCAGGCGTCATGCGCCAGCAAGTGCTGGACCTGGCGAAGACGCTCGACCTGGGTGTCTCGATCGGCGACTTCGGCTTGCCCGAGCTCCGTGCTGCGGACGAGATCTTCCTCACCAACGCGCTTACTGGAATCCGGGCGGTGATCGAGGTGTCGGGTGAGGGTTCGTGGCCACAGGGCGAGGTCACGCAAAGGCTGCGGATGCATCTCGAGGCAGCAGGCGAGCGCGGATGAAGCGCACATTGCTCGTGATCGCCGTTCTGGTGTTGCTCGCCGGCGCCGCCGCGTCGGTCGCGTTTCGCCACTGGCTCGCGGAACCGCTTACTACCGGCGCGGCCCCAGTCGAGATCGAGATTCCGCGTGGCCAGCCGCTCCGGGCGACCGCGCGCGAACTGGCCAAACGAGGGTGGCTGGATCACCCGCGCCTGCTGGTGGCCTACGCCCGACTCACCGGTGCGGACGGACGCGTACGGGCCGGTGAATACCGGATCCAGCCTGGAACCACTCCGGCGGAACTGCTGCGGCAGTTCGCATCCGGAGCAGTGCTGCAGCACTCGCTCACGATCGTAGAGGGCTGGAATTTCCGTGACCTGCGGCGGGCGCTCGAGCGCGAGGGTCGCCTCGAACAGACGCTTCGTGGCCGCGAGGATGCCGAGGTGATGCGGCTGCTGGGCGAGCCCGGTCAGCATCCCGAGGGGCTCTTCTTCCCGGACACGTATCTTTTCGACAAGGGCACCGGGGACCTCGAGATCCTGCGGCAGGCACGGACCCGGATGAAGAGCGAGCTGGCAGCCGCATGGGACGACCGCGCGGACGACCTTCCGATCGCAACGCCCTACGAGGCGTTGATACTCGCCTCGATCGTCGAAAAGGAAACCGCGCTCGCGGAAGAGCGCGCGCGCATCGGCGGTGTTTTCGTGGAGAGGCTACGCCTCGGGATGCGGTTGCAGACCGATCCGACCGTCATCTACGGCATCGGCCCGAAATTCGACGGTAATCTCCGCCGCTCGGATCTCGAGCGGGACGGCCCCTACAATACCTACGTGCGCGCCGGCCTGCCCCCGACACCGATCGCCCTGCCCGGAGCCGGGGCACTGCGAGCTGCGGTGCAACCCGACGAGCGCGGCGAGCTCTATTTCGTCGCGACCGGGCTGGGCGACGGCAGCCACAAGTTCTCGAAGACGCACGGCGAGCACGAGCGTGCGGTTGCCGAGTATCTCGGCCGGCTCCGGCATCAGAACCGGGGGCGTTGAGTGCGCGGCCGATTCATCACCTTTGAGGGCGGCGAAGGCGTGGGGAAGAGCACGCAGGTCGGCCGCGCAGCTGCATGGTTGCGAACTTCCGGTCGTGAGGTGGTGGTGACACGCGAGCCCGGCGGCACGCCGCGGTCGGAGCGTCTGCGCGAGCTGCTGCTCGAGCGATCCGCGGAGCCGATGCCACCATCATGCGAGTTGCTGCTGATGTTCGCCGCGCGCGCGACGCACGTTGCAAACCTGGTAGAGCCAGCGCTGACACGTGGCGCGTGGGTGCTCTGTGACCGGTTCACCGATGCGAGTCACGCCTACCAGGGCGGGGGGCGGGGCATCGCGCAGTCGCACATCGATGCGCTTGCGAAGCTTGCGCATCCTGGCCTGACGCCCGATCTCACCGTGCTGCTCGACGCACCGGTCGCGCTCGGTCTCCGGCGCGCCGGAGCGCGCCAGGCGCCAGCCACGGACCGGTTCGAGGCCGAGCGTCTGGAGTTCTTCGAGCGCGTCCGTGACGTCTACCTGGAACGCGCAAGGCTCGAGCCCGAGCGCATCCGGATCGTCGATGCAGCAGGCACGATCGACGAGGTCGAGGCGGCCCTGCGTTCCGCCCTGGGCCCACTGCTGACATGACGACAACCGGAAATCCAGCCCGGAGCCTCATCGAGCTGCTGCCCTGGCATGCGGCGGCGCGGAAGCGGCTGGAGGCGGCCGTCGCGGGCGGCCGTCTGCCACACGCGCTCCTGCTGCAGGGGCCGGTCGGCGTCGGCAAGGAGCAGTTTGCCGCGGCGCTGGCGGCGGCGCTCGTCTGCACCGGTCGCGGAGAGCGGCTGGAAGCCTGCGGCGCATGCGCGGAATGCATGCTGACCCGGGCGGGATCGCACCCGGACCTGCACTGGCTGCAGCGCCCGGAGGATCGCAAGACGATCGCGGTCGATCAGGTGCGGGAGCTGGCGGAGCGACTTGCCATGACCAGCATGCGCCGCGGGCCGCGGGTTGCGATCGTAACGCCCGCGCACTCCATGACCCTCAACGCGCAGAACGCGCTGCTCAAGACCCTCGAGGAACCCGCATCTGGAACGTTGCTCCTGCTGGTGACCTCACGACCATCGGCGATCCTGCCGACGCTGCGCAGCCGCTGCCAGCGGATCGAGCTCGCGCGGCCCGACGCCGATCGCGCGCGGGCCTGGCTGACCACGGAGCTCGGCAGCGAACCGCCGGCGCGCCTCCTCGAGCTTGCGCATGGCGCGCCATTACGCGCGCTCGAGCTTGCGCCACATGCCGCGGAGCTCGACACGCAGATGTGCGGGCTGCTCGATTCGTATTTTTCTGGTCGGCGCGACGTGACTGCCACCGCCGAGGACATGCTGGGCGATGGTCTCCCTGCGCGCCTCGACTGGCTCGAGAGCTGGCTGGGCGGCCTGGCGCGCCGTCGGTTGCTTGCCGATGCGACGCCAGTCACGCTTCCGGAGGACGCCGTATTGCAAAGGGTCGGCAGCGAAGTGAACATAACCGCGCTCTTCGGCCTCGTCGACCGGCTGCGCGAAGCAAAGCGCCTGTTGGACGGCTCGGTCGGCGGGCAGTTGCTGGTCGAGTCCTGGCTGGTGGAACTCGCCGGCAGCGTGCGATTGAAAGGAGTGGATGGATGAGCCCTGTCTCGCGGCAACCGAACAAGCCGGGTCTGCTGACGCTCACGATCAAAGACAAGAGCGCGCTGTACCTGGCCTATATGCCGTTCGTGAAGAACGGGGGCCTCTTCATCCCGACCAGCAGCAACTATCGCCTCGGCGACGAGGTTTTCATGCTGCTCAACCTGATGGGTGAGGACGAGAAGCTGCCGGTTGCCGGACGCGTTATCTGGATGACACCCAAGGGTGCGCAGGGCAAGCGGACCGCGGGGATCGGCGTGCAGTTCAGCGAGCAGGA
>DATJKD010000096.1:0-15528 GCA_035491795.1 Steroidobacteraceae bacterium
GCGCCATGCCCAGACCTGCGGACTCACGTACTGGATGGTCGGTATGCCCGACGCCTTGAGACGGGCGGCGACGCCCAGATTGAACTCGGGCGCATCGATGCCCACGTAGGCGTCGGGCCGCTCGGCGAGCAGGCGCCGCAGCAGTTCGCGACGCAGCCCGAGCAGCCGCGGCAGGTGGTGCAGGATCTCAGCAAGACCCATCACCGCGAGTGCATCCGAGCTCTGCCAGGGTTCGCACCCTGCCGCGGTCATCCGTGGCCCTGCAATGCCGAAATAACGCGATCCGGGGACGCGCCGCGCGAGCTCGGTCACGAGCGCCGCACCCAAATTGTCGCCCGACGCCTCGCCCGCCACCAGCCCGAACTCACGCCGCGTCGGCGCGACGTTGAGCCCGCTCAACGCAGGATACTGCGCGTGGAGAGCGGCAGGAACTCGACGATGGCCCGGATCTCGGGCTGCTCCTTCGCGAGCGCCTCGAGTTCCCTCGTGGCATCGGCGAGCTTGAGCCCCGACCGGTACAGCACGCGGAAGGCGTTGCGGATGTTGCGGACCTGCTCTGGCGTAAAGCCGCGGCGCTTCAGCCCCTCCGCGTTCACGCTGTGCGCGGACGCCGGTTGACCGACAGCCATCACGTACGGTGGCACGTCGCGCGTCACCGCGGCGTTGTTGGCGATGAAGGCGTGCGCCCCGACCTTGCAGAACTGGTGGATCCCCGAAAGGCCGGCCATGATGACCCAATCGCCGAGCTCGACGTGGCCGCCGAGCGTCGCGGCGTTGGCGAGCACGCACTGGTTGCCGACCGTGCAGTCGTGGGCTACGTGGGAATACGCCATGAAGAGATTGTCGCTGCCGATCCGGGTAACTCCCTCTTCCTTCGTCGTGCCGCGGTTGAGCGTCACGTTTTCCCGAATCACGTTCCGGTCGCCGATCGTGAGCCGCGTCGGCTCGCCGCGATACTTCTTGTCCTGCGGAGCGGAGCCTACCGACGCGAATTGGAACACCACGTTGTCCGTGCCAATCATGGTCGGGCCCTGGATCACGGCGTGCGGACCGATGCGCGTCCGCGCTCCGATCTCGACACCTTCGCCGATCACCGAGTAGGCATCGACCTCGACGTCCTCGGCCAGCACGGCCCGCGGCGAGATCACCGCGGTCGGGTGTATCGGCGCCGTCATCGACGCATCTCGACCGAGGCACGACCGCTCATCCGGGCATCACCATGATCTCGGCGCTGCAGGCCTCCTGACCGTCCACCTCCGCGACCGTGGCGAACCTCCAGATCGTGCGGATGCGACGGGTGAGCGTCGCCCTGAGCAGCAGCTGGTCGCCAGGCACGACGGGGCGCCGGAATCGCACCTTGTCGATGCCGGCAAAGTAAAACCGCACGTTCTCGTCCGGATAAATGTCCACCGTGACGAAGCACAGGATCCCGGCCGTCTGCGCCATCGCTTCGAGGATCAGCACACCCGGCATGACCGGGCGGCCGGGGAAATGACCGCAGAAGAACTGCTCGTTCGCGCTGACGTTCTTGACTGCGCTGATGCGGTTGCCCGACACGCATTCGAGCACCCTGTCGACAAGCAGGAACGGGTAGCGATGCGGCAGACGCCGCATGATCTCGTCGATGCCGAAGCCGCTGCCTTCAGCCGTCGTCATCGTTGCCCTCCCCGTCTCCGCGTTCCAGCCGACGCACGCGTTTCGCGAGCTCGTCGAGCTTCTGGAACCGCGCGGCGTTGCGCCGGAACCGCCGCGTCTCCTGGGCGTGGAGCGTACCCGAATACATGCCCGGCTGGTGTATGGAGCTCGACACCATGGTCCTCCCCGTGACCACGACGTCGTCGCAGATTGTCAGGTGCCCAGCGATCCCCACCATCCCGGCGATCACACAGCGGCGGCCAACCGACGTGCTGCCGGAGATACCCGCGCAACCGGCGATCACGGTATGCGCTCCGACGCGCACGTTGTGCCCGATCTGCACCTGGTTGTCGATCCTGACGCCTTCCTCGATCACGGTGTCGCCGATCGTCCCGCGGTCCACGTTCGTGTTTGCGCCGATCTCGACGTCGTCACCGATCACGACTGCGCCGAGCTGTGGCACCTTGACGTAGCGCCCGGCGTCGGGAGCCTGGCCGAAGCCGTCAGCTCCGATCACGCTGCCGGGATGGAGCAGGCAGCGCGCACCGATGCGCACGTCGTGGCACAGCACGACTTTCGCCACGAGCCGCGTGTCGTCGCCGACGCTCGCGCCGGCAAGGACCACGCACCCCGGTCCCAGGAACACCCGCGCGGCGATCCGCGACCCGCCCGCGACGAAGCAGCCGGCACCGACCCAGGCGCTCGGATCGACTCTCGCGCCGGGCTCGACGACTGCCGCGGCATGGACGCCGCCCGCGAACGCCGGCGGCGGATGCAGCAGCGCCGCGATCCGTGCGTACGTGGCGTAGGGATTCGGGTGCACGAGCGCAGCGACCCGGCATTCGTCGGCCAGTGACGCGTCGAGAATCACCGCGGTCGCCCGCGTCGCGGCAAGATGCCGCCGGTAGCGCGGGTTGGCTAGAAACGCGAGCGACCCGGCGGCCGCGTCCTGTAGGGTCGCGACGCGGTCAACGTCGGCCTCGGGATCGCCGCGCAGTTCGCAGCCGAATCGTACGGCCAGTTCTGCGAGCCGCACCGGCGGTGCCCTTCGCCGTGGGTCAGGGCTTCGCGGGCGCCGGGGCCTTGTTGCGCGACTGCAGCGCGGTCAGCACCTGCGTGGTGATATCGAGCGCAGGGCTGGCATACAGCGCATCGGCTACGACGATGTCGAAGCCGGCGGTCTTTGCATAGGCCTGGATTTCCTGGACGACCGCGCGCTGGAGCTGACCGAGCGCCTCGTTGCGGCGGACATTCAAGTCCTCGAGGAACTCATTCTGCTTGCGCGCGAGTTCGCGCTGGCCTTCGCGTAGCGCCTTCTCGGCGTTGCGCCGCTCGTTCTCGGCCATGACCGCGCCGTCCTTCTGCAGCTTCTCTTCGCGGGTCTTGAGGTCCTTCTGCTGATTCTCGAGATCGCGTCGGCGACTCGCGAACTCTGTCTCGAGCGCGGCCGATGCGGCCTGGGCCTGCGGCGCTTCCGCGAGCAACCGGCTGACATTGACGAAGCCGATCTTGGCCTGCGTCTGTGCCATGGCACCAGCCACCGGCGCCATCGCGGTCGCCAGTGCCAGGAGCACGTAAATAGCTGATTTGCTGCGCATTGCGGAATACACCTCAGAAAGCCTGTCCGATCGAGAACTGGAAGCCTTCGGTCTCGTCCCCGTAAATGACGTCCGTGCCCGGCTCGTCGTTGAGCGGGTACGCATAGCTGAACCGGAAGACACCCAGAGGGGCGAGCCACTGGACGGCGACACCCGTAGAGGCGCGCAGTTTATCAAACCCGAACTTGTAATCCACGGGCGTGACCCCGTCGATGCCGACGAAATCCACGCCGCCCGTCGAAAAGACATTGCCCGCGTCGACGAAGATGCTGAATCGGGCGGCATTGCGCCACTTCTCGGGTATCGGCAGCAGCAGCTCGAGTTGGCTGACCAGCTTCATGTTGCCGCCGTATGCATTGCCGAACGAATCCTTCGGGCCCAGCCGGCTCTCGCGATAGCCGCGCACGGTCTCGGGACCGCCGGCGAAATAGTTGCGGAACGGTGGTATCGAGGTCGTGTCGCCGAGCGCGTCGCCGTATCCGAGTTCCGTGTTCCACATGATCGTGAAATAGCGGTTGATCGGAACGAACTGCAGGTAGTCGTAGCTCACCGAGAAGTACTCGACGTCGCTGCCAGGAAGGGTGTAGCTCATGCCGAGCCGATGCCGCGCGCCGCGATCAGCGAATATCGACCGGTTGCGTGAATCGAAGCTCCAGCCCGCGGCGAGCTCGAATGTATCGAACTTGGTGCCGAAGAACGGGAATCCGATCGGCGGATTACCGACCTCGGCGACCTGCGTATAAGTATTGCCGTTGTTCCGCACCCAGTCGGTCGCCTCCCGCGCGCTCGACCTCGGATCGGTAAACAAATCAGCGCGCTGTGCGACGAGCCCCATGCGCACGGACTGGAACTCGGTGACGGGCCAGGCGTAGTCGAGCCCGAGCGTGCCGGTCTCGGTCTCGAAATCCGACGATGCCTGTGTGTACTGCTCGAGCTTGCGATAGGTCGCCGATACCGTGCGCGACACGCCGTCGACCGTCGTATACGGATCGGTGTGGGACAGGCTGAAGATCTTGCTGTACTCCCCGCCATTGATCTCGGCGGCGACGCGGTTGCCCGTGCCCATGAAGTTGCTGTGCACGAAGCTGGCGCTCAGGATGAATGACTGGGACTCGGAGTAGCCCAGACCGCCGCTGAACTGCCCGGGCAGGCCTTCCTTGATGTCGAACACGACGTCCACCAGGTCGGGTGTGCCGGAAACCGGGTTGGTCTCGACCTCCACCTTCTCGATGTACGGCAGCCGCTGGAGTCGCTGCTTGGACCGCTCGACGGCGGCATTCGACAGGTAGCCGCCTTCCATCTGTCGCATCTCGCGCCGCAGCACATCGTCGTTGATCGAAGTCGTGCCCGTGAAGTTGATGCGCCGCACGTAGGCACGGTTACCGGGCTCGACGACGAACGTGAGCGCAATCTCCTTGGTCTCCTTGTTCTCCTGCGGCACGGGATCGATCTTGGCGAACGCGTAGCCGTCGCGTCCCAGCCGGAGCGCCATCAGCTCGGTCGTCTGCGTGATCATCTTCCGCGAGTACACGTCGCCGCGTCGCACCTGAACCAGGCGCATCAGCTCCGCCTCCGGCACCACCAGGTTGCCCGCGATCTTCACATCCGACACCCGGTAGACCTCGCCTTCCTTTACGTTCAGCGTGACGTAGATGTCGTCTTTCTCCGGCGCGATCGCGACCTGAGTTGTCTCGACGTCGAAGTTCGCGTAACCGCGATCCATGTAGTACGAGCGCAGCTTCTCGATGTCGCCGGAGAGCTCCTCGCGTGAATAGCGGTCGTCCTGTCGGTACCACGATAGCCAGTTCGGCGTCTTCAGTTTGAACTGGTCGGTGAGCTCTTCGTCGGAGAAGGCCTCGTTGCCGACCACGTTGACCTGCCGGATGCGGGCACGCTTGCCCTCGGCTACGTCGATCGCGATCTTGACGCGGTTATCGGGCAGCTCCTCGATCTTGGTATCGACCCGGACGGCGTACTTGCCCCGCGAGTAATACTGGTCGGTGAGAAAGCGCTCCACCTCGTCGAGCGTCGACTGGTTGAAGGTCTTCCCGCGGGCGAGACCAACGTCGCGCAGGGATTTCTCCAGATCCTCGGTCTTGATGTCCTTGTTGCCGGTGATGGTAAAGCTCTCGATGGATGGCCGCTCGCGGACCGCGACCACCAGGGTGCCGCCGTCGCGGCGCAGCTCGACGTCACGGAAGAACCCGGTGCCGTATAGCGCTCGCAGCGACTCCTCGATGCGGCGCTGATCGACACGGTCGCCGATGTTGACCGGCAGGTAGTTGTAGACCGTGCCTTCGGAGATGCGCTGCAGACCTTCGATGCGTATGTCACCGACCGTGAACTCGCCGCCGGTCGTCTGCGCGAAGACGGCGGGTACCGCAAAGAGGGCCGGTAACGCGGCCAGCAGTTTCAGGCGCATTGGAGGCGGCTCAACTGAACAAGCGTGAGAGGTCGTTGTAGAAGGCGAAGCTCATCAGCACCAGCAGCAGCACCAGGCCGATCTGCTGGCCGACGGCCTGCGCGCGCTCGGACACCGGGCTGCCTTTGGCGAGTTCCGCGAGCTGGAAGACGATCTGCCCGCCGTCGAGGATCGGAATCGGGAGCAGATTCAGCACGAACAGGCTCACGCTCACTATCGCCAGGAACGAAAGAAATGCGAGCGCGCCCTGGCGCAGCGAGAAGCCCGCGTACTCCGCGATGTTGATCGGCCCGCTCAGGTTCTTGACGGAAACGTCGCCCGTGACGACGTTCCAGAGCATCCTCACCGTGAGCTCGGACATTCTCCAGGTCTTGTCCGCCGCGCGTCCCACCGCCTCGATCGGCCCATAACGCTCGACGGTGCGCATGTGGTCGGGGACCTGGCTGCCTGCGACCGGCTGCACCCCGATGCGGCCGATCATCCGGTCACCCTCGCGCTGCGACTGGACCTCGATCGGCTGATTCACCCGGCCGTCCGACCGCTCAATGGTGAAGTCGAGCGTGCGGCCCGGATTCGGCTGAACCCGCTGCACGAGACCCGGGAAATCCTCCACCACCTCGCCCTCGATAGCGACGATGCGGTCGCCGGGCCTGACACCCGCCCGCGCCGCCGGACTGTCGGCGACGACCGTTCCTACGATCGCCGGCACAGTCGGGTACCAGAAGTCGAAGCCGAGACCCGGCAGCAGCGCGCCCGGCTCGGTAAGGCTGCGCGTGCTGCCCGGGATGCGGAGCGCCGCCTCACCGGCCGCGCCATCCCCGCGTCGCAAGTCGATTTCGATCGGCCGCTGCTGCATCAGCTGATCGAGGATCGCAAGCACCGCGGTTTCGCGCGTCGGAGTCTCCCGACCACCGACCGCGACGATTTCGTCCCCCGCCGCGAGCCCGGCGCGGGCCGCGATGGAGTCCTCCGTGACCTCACCGATCACCGGCTTTAATGCGGGAACTCCCACCGCGAAGAGCACCCAGTAGGCGCACACGGCAAAGAGAAAGTTGGCTGCGGGCCCGGCGAGGAGCACCAGTACCCGACGCCAGACCGGCTGGCGGTTGTACGCCTGCGACAGATGCTCGGGCGGGACAGGACCCTCGCGCTCGTCGAGTAGCTTCACGTAGCCGCCAAGTGGGATCGCCGAGAGCGCGTACTCCGTGCCGTCCGCGACCCTGTGCCGCCACAGCGGCCGGCCAAAGCCAATCGAGAACCGCACCACGCGGATACCGAGGCGGCGAGCCATCCAGAAATGCCCGAACTCGTGCACGGCCACGAGCACGCCGATGGCGATGAGAAACGCGAATACGTAGGTGAATATCGTCATGTGCCGGCTACGGCCGCCCTCGTCATCATCGATTCCGCCTCCTGGCGGGCCCAGCGATCGGCTGCCAGCACATCCTGAAGGTCGTCCACCTGACGGCACTGGTGGCGGTCGAGCACGGCCTCGATGATTGCCGGAATGCCTGCGAAGCCGAGCCGCCCGGCGAGAAATGCCGCGACCGCGATCTCATTGGCGGCGTTGAGCACTGCCGGGCTGGTCCCGCCGGCTTCGGACACCGACCGCGCCAGCCGCAGCGCCGGAAAACGCTCGACGTCGGGCGCCTCGAAATCGAGCCGCGCCGCCGCCACAAGGTCGAGGGATTCTACACCTGAGGCGATGCGATCCGGCCAGCCGAGCGCGTGCGCGATTGGCGTACGCATGTCCGGATTGCCGAGCTGGGCCAGGACCGATCCGTCCACGTATTCCACCATCGAATGCACGATGCTCTGCGGATGTACGACCACTTCCACCTGCCGTGGTTCCATGCCAAACAACACGCAGGCCTCGATCAGCTCGAGACCCTTGTTCATCAGGGTTGCAGAGTCCACCGATATCTTCCGCCCCATGCGCCAGCGCGGATGTGCGCAAGCCTCGTCGGGCGTGACCCGCGCCATCTCCGCCCGCGACATCCGCAGGAAAGGCCCCCCCGAGGCGGTCAACAGTATGCGGCGCACGCCGGCCGCGGGCACGCCCGCCGAGGTTCCTGTCGGCATGCACTGGAAAATCGCGTTGTGTTCGCTGTCGATCGGAATCAGTGTTGCTCCCGCCTTGCGGGCCGCGGAGACCAGCAACGCCCCTCCGACGACCAGGGATTCCTTGTTCGCGAGCAGGACGCGTTTGCCCGCGGATGCGGCCGCGATCGTCGACGGCAGACCCGCCGCACCCACGATTGCGGCCATGACAACCTCGACTTCCGCGTCGCGTACGGCATCCACGAGCGCCGTGCGACCGCTCTCGACACGTGTGGGAAGCCCGCTTGCCCGGAGCGCAGCGCCGAGTTCCTGCGCGGCCTGCGTGTCCTCGAGGATCGCGAGACGGGGGCGATGCGCGATGCACTGCGCGAGCAGCCGGCGGTGGTCCGAACGCGCGGCGAGCGTATGCACGTGGTAACGGTCGCGATGGCGCGCGACGACGTCGAGCGTGCTTGCACCGACGCTGCCCGTGCTGCCGAGTACCGCGATCCCGCTCATACCGCCCAGCCGAAAGTCATCAGGCCGAGGACGAACGCAGGTGCCGCTGCGGTCAGGCTGTCGATGCGGTCGAGCACCCCGCCGTGGCCTGGCAGGAGACTGCCGCTGTCCTTGAGACCGGTGCGTCGCTTGAACATGCTTTCAACGAGGTCGCCGACAACCGAAATCATCGCGACTCCCAGACAGAGTCCAAGCCATGGCAGGAGCGGGTGCCCGAGCAGCTGCGCCCCGCCGGCGGCAGCGAGCGAGGCAGCGAGCATGCCCGACATCAGACCTTCCCAGGTCTTACCCGGGCTGACCGCGGGCGCGAGCTTGCGGCGACCGAAGCGTCGCCCGCCGAAGAACGCTCCGACGTCAGCTGCGGCCGTCAGCACGATAAGGAAGAGCAGCAGTTCCCGGCCCTGCGGCTCGATCAGCACCAGGCGCGCGAGTCCGACGGCCGCTGGCGCAAGCACGGCCAGGCCGGCGAGCGCGGCGGCCACGTGCCCTCCCCTGTGCGACGCAAACAAGAGCCATAGCAGCCCCGCCAGCCACCAGAGCATCGCCAAGACCAGGATTGCGCGCAGGTTCGCACCGTCGCCGCTCGCGGTCCAGAGCAGAGCAATGGTCACCGCAACCAGCGCTACGTAGCCTACGCGCCCGGCGGTCGAGGTGAGTCCCGCGAACACGGCCCACTCCCAGGCGCCCGCGAGCATCACGAGCGCGATCGCCGCCACCGCGGCGTGACCGGGCAAACCGAGCAGCGCGGCGATCACGAGACCGGCGAGCAGAAGCGCGGTGAGCACGCGTTGACGCAAGGAATCAGCCACTGCCGACTTGCGCCGCGGTGAGCCCGAAGCGCCGCTGCCGGCTGCCGTAGTGACGGAATGCCTGCTCGAGCTGGTCGTCGTCGAAATCCGGCCACAGGACGTCGCAGAAATAGAGCTCCGTGTACGCCAGGTTCCAGAGCAGGAAATTGCTGATGCGATGCTCGCCGCCGGTGCGTATGAAGAGGTCCGGATCGGGCCCGTCCCCGAGCTGGAGGGCCGAGCGGATCGCGGCCTCGTCGATCGTGTCCGAGGGAAACTCGCCGGCCACGCAGCGCCGAGCGAGCGTGCGCGCGGCGGCGACAATGTCCCAACGGCCCCCGTAGGCGATCGCCACGTTGAGCGTCATGCGCCCGCCCGCGGCCGTCTGCGTCTCCGCAGCGCGCATGCGCGCGATCAGTCTGGGCTTGAGCCGTGTCTCATCGCCGATGAACCGCAGCCGGACACCGTTCTTGCACAGGTCGTCGACTTCGCGGTCGATAGCCTCGACAAACATCAGCATGAGCTTCGCGACCTCGTCGGCCGGCCGGCTCCAGTTCTCGCTCGAGAAGGCGAACAACGTCAGGGCATCGACACCACGGCGCGCGCAGCCCTCGACGGTGGCGCGCACGGCCTTGACGCCGGCGCGGTGACCGGCGTGACGCGGCAGCGAGCGCTGCGCCGCCCACCGACCATTGCCGTCCATGATCACCGCGACATGACGCGGAGTTCCCACTACGCCCTCTCGCATCTGCGTCACGGCTCAGACCTGCATCAGTTCCTTTTCCTTGTCGGCGAGAACGTGGTCGACCTCGGCGACATACTTGTCGGTGAGCTTCTGCACGTCGTCCTGTGCCCGGCGATCGTCGTCCTCGGACACGAGCTTCTCCTTGAGCATCTCCTTCAGCTCGTGCATCACGTCGCGCCGCACGTTGCGTATCGCGACCCGCGCGTTCTCCGCTTCGTGCCGCACGACCTTGGTCAGATCACGCCGCCGTTCCTCGGTCAGCGCGGGCAGCGGGACCCGGATCACCGCACCTGCGGTCGCCGGCGTGAGCCCGAGATCGGACTTCATGATCGCCTTCTCGATCACCGGGACCATGGGCTTCTCCCACGGCACGATCGTGAGCGTCCGCGCGTCCTCCACGGCGACGTTCGCGACCTGCTGCAGCGGCACATCGTTGCCGTAGTATTCGACGCGGATGTGATCGAGCAGGCTGGTGCTGGCGCGACCGGTACGCAGCCGCTTCAGTTCGTTGCGATACGCAGCGACGCACTTGCCCATGCGCTCGGCGGCGTCCTTCTTGATATCCTCGAGCATGACGGTCTCCGGCGGCGCGGCGCCGCTTCAGTTCGTGACCAGAGTGCCAACATCCTCGCCGCGCGCAGCACGCACCAGCGCATCCGCCTCGTTGAGGTTGAAGACTCGCATCGGCAGGTCGTGATCGCGGCACAGCACGATCGCGGTGGCGTCCATTACGTTCAGCCGGTCGTCGAGAACCTGGTCGTAGCGCAGCCGCTCGTAGCGCCGCGCCGTCGGGTTCGCAGCCGGGTCGGCGTCGTAGACACCGTCGACCTTGGTGGCCTTGAGCAGCAACTGCGCGTCGATCTCGATCGCGCGCAGGCTCGCGGCCGTATCCGTCGTAAAGAAGGGATTGCCTGTACCGGCGGCAAAGATCGTCACGCGCCCCTTTTCGAGGTGACGCACCGCGCGGCGTCGGATGTAGTCCTCGCACACTTCGTTGATACGGATCGCCGACATGACACGCACGTACAACCCGATCGATTCAAGGGCATCCTGCAATGCGAGCGAGTTCATCACCGTGGCCAGCATGCCCATCTGGTCGGCCGTGACGCGGTCCATTCCGGCCCGTGCAAGACCGGCGCCGCGGAACAGGTTTCCGCCGCCCACCACCAGCGCCACCTCGATCCCGGCGCTGCGGACCGCGGCGATCTCGGCGGCGAGGCGCTTGAGGAACACCGGGTCGATGCCGTAGTCCGACTCGCCCATCAGGGCCTCGCCGGACAGCTTCACCAGGATGCGCTTGTAGCGCGGGGTACCGTCATCGGCTTGAGCCATCAGGTCTGCCACCTCCGACGGGGCGCCATTATAAGGAACCCCGCATCAGCGGGGCTCCGGTAAGGATGGTCGCCGATCCGGGCCTCAGGTGCCCCGTACCTGCGCCATCACCTCGGCGGCGAAGTTCTCCTGCTTCTTCTCGATCCCCGCGCCGACCTCGAACCGCGCGAAGCGCAACACGCGGGCATTGCCGCGCTTCAGCACTTCGCCGACCACCAGCTTGTCGTCCTTGACGAAGGGCTGACCGGTGAGCGTGATCTCCCCCAGGTACTTGCGGACCTTGCCGTCGACCATCTTGGCGACAATCTCGGCCGGCTTGCCCTGCGCCTTCGGGTCGCCTGCGATCTGCGCCAGAAAGATCTCGCGCTCCTTTGCCACCTGGTCCGTGGGAACGTCTTCCGCGCTGACGAACTGCGGATTGATCGCCGCGACATGCATGGCGAGGTCCCGCGCAAGATCGTCGTCGCCAGCCGTCAGCGCGACCAGCGCGCCGATCCGGGTGCCGTGCAGGTAGCTGCCCAGCGGGCCAGGGCTCTCGACGAGCTCGAAGCGCCGCACGCCGATGTTCTCGCCGAGGCGCGCTACCAGTGCGCGGCGGGCTTCCTCCACGGACTGCCCGGTGGGCAGGCGAACGGCAGCGAGACCGGTGAGATCCGCTGGACGCGCAGCCAGAGCCGCCTTGGCCACAGCCGAGGCGAACGAGCGGAAGTCGGCCTCGCGGGCGACAAAATCGGTTTCCGAGTTGATCTCGACGACGGCAGCGGAGCGCCCGTCGGCCGCGCGCTCGATCGCGATCACGCCCTCCGCCGCGACCCGGCCGGCCTTCTTGTCGGCCTTGGCGAGACCAGACTTGCGCATGATCTCGGCCGCCGCCTCGAGGTCCCCACCCGCTTCCACCAGGGCCTTCTTGCATTCCATCATGCCGGCACCGGTACGCTCGCGCAGCAGCTTGACGGCTTCCGCGGTCACGGCCATGGTCACTCGCCCTCCGGCGCAGCGGCGGGGCTGTCCGGTGTATCCGCGACCGGTGGCGCATCGGCAGCCGGCGGGGGCGTGGTGGCCGCGGCGGCCGTCGCAGGTGCCTTCTTGCGTGCCGCCGCGCGCCGCGCCATGAACGCCTCCGGGCTTTCCTCCGGATCGGCCTCGATCAGCTCCACCGCCGCAGCCTCAGCCGCCGCCGCTTCTGACTCGGCGGGCGCTGCCGCAGCGGTCGTCCGGCGACGCGCGGGGGCCTTCTTCCGGACGGGCGCCGCACGGCGACGCGCGGCTCCCTTCGGCCGCGGCTTGCCTTCCTCGTCGAGCTCGACGAACTCATCCTCGCCGACCGCGACCTCGGGGATCGTTGCCCGTCCCTCGAGCACGGCGTCGGCGATACCAGCCGAATAGAGGTGGATTGCGCGCATCGCGTCGTCGTTGCCGGGGATCACGTAGCCGATGCCGTCCGGCGAGCAGTTGGTGTCGACGATCGCCACCACCGGGATGCCGAGCTTCTGTGCCTCGTGCACGGCAATGCGTTCATGCCCGACGTCGACCACGAACAGCGCATCCGGCAGCCCGTCCATCTCCCTGATGCCGCCCAGGCTCCGGTCGAGCTTCTCGCGCTCGCGACGCAGGGTCTGGGCCTCGCGTTTGCTGCGACCCTCGACGACGCCGCTGCCCAGCATCTCGTCGATCTCTCCCAGGCGACGGATCGACTGTCGAATGGTCTTGAAGTTGGTAAGCATGCCGCCCAGCCAGCGGTGACTGACGAATGGCATGCTGCAGCGCGTTGCTTCCTTTGCGATCGCTTCGCGCGCGGAGCGCTTGGTGCCGACGAAGAGCACCTTGCCGCCGTCGGCGACCAGCGACTTGATGAAGCCCGCGGCCTCGGCGTACAGAGGCAGCGTCTTCTCGAGATTGATGATGTGGATCCGGTTACGATCGCCGAAGATGAACGGGGCCATCTTCGGGTTCCAGAAGCGGGTCTGATGTCCGAAATGAACACCCGCCTCCAGCATCTGCCGCATGGACACGCTGGCCATGTATAAGTCTCCTTGTAGGGTTGAGCCTCCACGCGCCCCATGCGGCAACCCGGCTGGCCTTTCGGCGTCCCCGGGCACCCGGCCACATGTGCCGGCGCGTGTGCGGATTTCGTTGTCAAAAAGGGGCGCGCTTTATACCATAAGTTTCCCGCAGATCCAAACACTTGCGAGCGCCGCCGGGTGGCGCCCGGACAATTTCCCACGATGCATCATCCAGAACTTATGAGCCACGCCGACGACCGCCTCGGCCGGGTGTCGATCAAGGATCACGCCGACCAGGAGGCCATGCGGGTCGCCGGTCGCCTTGCGGCCGAGACACTCGACATGATCGGGCCGCACGTGATCCCCGGGGTGTCGACGGAGGAGCTGGACCGCATCTGCCACGACTACATCGTCGACGTCCAGCGCGCGATCCCGGCGCCACTCGGTTACCGCGGCTACCCCAAGTCGATCTGTACGTCAGTCAACCACGTCGTATGCCACGGGATACCGGGCGATCGCCGGCTCAAGCAGGGCGACATCGTCAACGTCGACGTGACCGTGATCAAGGACGGGTTCCATGGCGACAGCTCGCGGATGTACGCGGTCGGAAAGATCCCGCCGCACGCTCAGCGCCTGATCGACGTGACCTACGCGGCGATGTGGCACGGCATACGCGGCGTGCGCCCTGGCACGCGGCTCGGCGACATCGGCTATGCGATCCAGCGATTCGTGGAGGCGAACCATTACAGTGTCGTGCGCGAGTACTGCGGACACGGCATCGGTCGTGGCTTCCACGAAGATCCGCAGGTGCTGCATTACGGTCAGCCCGATACGGGGCTCACGCTGCGGTCCGGCATGACCTTTACGATCGAGCCGATGGTCAACGCCGGGCGGCGGGAGGTGCGGCTCCTGCCCGATGGCTGGACTGTAATAACCCGGGATCATTCTCTGTCGGCACAATGGGAACACACGGTTCTCGTGACCGACGGTGGCGTCGACGTTCTGACTCTGGGCTCGAACGAGCAGGCTCCGGTCTGAGCATGTCTTCGTCGATCCCGGCCGACGGCAGCGAGGCAGCCGCGGGTCGGGTCGTCCTGCCGTCCTGGCCTTTTCTCGAGTCGCTCAGCACCTCATTCGACGCCGGGCCCGACCCCGTCTCGGCATTCCGTCGTGCGCTCGCCGACGGCGATCAGCACCTGCGCCAGCGCTTTTCCGACGACGAGTCCGTCGAGATGCTGGTGCGTGACCGGGCGCGGATGGTCGACCTCGTGTTGAGACGTGCGTGGAGCCTGCATGCGGGCGCGGGCGGGCGTGATGTGGCCCTGGTCGCGGTCGGCGGCTACGGGCGTGGCGAGCTGCATCCCTGTTCAGACATCGACGTCATGATCCTGCTGCCGAAGAGCGAGGTCGCGGGCGGTCACGACGGCATCGAACGGTTTCTCGCCTTCCTCTGGGACATCGGGCTCGAGGTCGGCCACAGCGTGCGAACCATCGACGACTGCCAGCGCGAGAGCGCGGCGGACGTGAGCGTCGCCACCACGCTGATCGAGGCGCGTCTGCTCGCCGGCCCCGACAATCTCTTCCAGGCGATGCGCCGGGCACTCGGTCAGGACAACGTGTGGAGCCCGCGGCAGTTCTTCGAGGCGAAGGTCGCCGAGCAGACCGCGCGGCACCATCGGTACCATGACACGGCCTACAACCTCGAGCCGAACGTCAAGGCGAGCCCCGGGGGGCTGCGCGACATCCAGACGATCGGCTGGGTGGCGAAACGGCATTTCGGCGCCGACACGCTCGACGAGCTGGTGGGGCACGGCTTTCTCACCGCGAGCGAGCTGCGCAAGCTCCACGCTGCGCAGTCGTTCCTGTGGAAGGTGCGGTTCGCGCTGCACGTGCTGACCGGCCGGCGCGAGGACCGACTGCTGTTCGACCACCAGATCCGCCTGGCGAAGATGTTCGGCTACGAGGATGCGACCTACACGCTCGCGGTCGAGCAGTTCATGCAGCGCTACTACCGCACCGTGATGGACGTGAGCCTGCTGAACGAGATGCTGCTGCAGCTTTTTCGCGAGGCGATCCTGACCGACACGACCAGCGCGCCGGTGCCGATCAACGCGCGCTTCCAGATCCGCAACGAATATCTCGAAGTCACCGCCGACGAGGTCTTCGCGCGGCAGCCGTCCGCGATCCTGGAGCTGTTCCAGATCATGCAGCATCACCCGCAGCTGCGCGGCGTGCGCGCGACAACCATCCGCGCGCTCGGCCGGCATCTGTGGCTGATCGACGAGGAGTTCCGGCAGAACCCGCGCAATCACCGGCTGTTCCACGACATCCTGCGCGCACCGGTCGGCGTCACGCACGAGCTGCGCAGGCTGAACCTCTACGGCGTGCTCGGCCGTTACATACCGGCCTTCGGCCGCATCGTGGGCCGGATGCAGTACGACCTGTT
>DATJKD010000097.1:0-43874 GCA_035491795.1 Steroidobacteraceae bacterium
GCACACCGTTCCCGACATTGGCGCCGAATACCAGGAACTGATGGAAGAGGTCGTCGAGCCACGGCTCGCACGCGTCGAGGGCGTATCCCGCGTCAACCTGGAAAGCGGTCGGCCGCGCGAAGTCCAGGTCACGTTCGATCCTCACCGCCTCGCGGCTCTGGGTATCACCCCACAGCGGCTGGCGCAGACGGTCATCGCGGCTCGGGACGTGTCGGCAGGCTTCGCCAACGTCGGCCGACGCCAGTTCACCGTACGGGTCACCGGACGCGAACCGGTCGTCGATCTCGGCGATCTCGTGGTCGGCTGGAGCGAGGACCGGCCCCTCTATCTGCGCGATGTCGCCGACGTGCGCACCGAGCACGTCAAGGCACGCTGGTTCTCCTTCCGCAGCGGTGTGCCCGCGTACTACATCACGCTGCAGCGCACCTCGGAGTCGAACACCGTCGAGTTGATCGACGGCGTGAAGATTGCCATCGAGGAACTGAACGCCGGCCCGCTAGCCAAGGAGAACCTCTCGATCGAGCTCTCCTGGGACGCAAGCGTCTACGTGCGCCGCGCGATCGGGTTCGTCGAGGAAAGTCTCGCGATCGGCATCCTGCTCGCCGTCGGCGGCCTGTGGTACTTCCTGCGGGGACCGCGCGCGCTGCTGGTGATCGGGCTGTCGATCCCGCTGTCGCTGTTCTTCGCCGTCATCACGCTGCATCTTCTCGGCCGCACGCTCAACGTCGTGTCGCTCGCCGGGCTCGCGTTCTCGACCGGCATCGTGATCGACGCCGCATTGATTGCGCAGGGTAACGTGCTCCGCTACGTGCAGCTCGGGCACCCGCCGATGAAGGCTACGCTCGAGGGCACCGCCGAGGTCATGCCGGCGCTGCTCGCCTCGATGCTGACCAGCGTCGCCATTTTCCTGCCGATCTTGTTCATGGAGGGTCTCGAGGGGCAGCTCTTCAAAGACCTGGCAATCACCATGTCGGTGTCGCACGCGGCGTCGCTGCTGGTCGCGATGACGCTGATCCCTGCGGCAAACCGCTGGGCGCTTGCGCGCGGCATACCTGCGGATCAGCACCAGCACTGGTGGACCGCGATGACCGCGTTCGCCATGCGGCTGACCGAAGCGCCGCGGGCGCGCTGGGCGTGGATCGGCGGATTGACGGCGGCGAGCGTCACGATCGTATTACTGCTCGCCCCGCGCGTGGATTACCTTCCGGTCGCCCAGACCGATCTGATCTGGAACAACTTCCGTCTGCCGCCGGGCGGCAATCTGGAAACCGCGCGCGACGAGTTCGCGCCCGTTGTGATCGAGCGGCTGCGGCCGTACCTCGAAGGTACGAAGGAACCGGCGATCAAGTACTACAACTTCTCGGCGTTCGAGGGATTCGGTGGCACGGCCGTCGTCTATCCCAAGGATCCGCGAGATATCCAGGATATGGTCTCCCTGCTGCGCGACGACCTGTTAGCCGGACTCCCCGATACACCCGTCTTTTCGCAGCGCGGGTCGCTGCTGAACGTGGACGGCGGCAACGACCGCGAGATCCGCCTCGATTTCCAGGGGGCGGACCTGATGGCGCTGATGGACGCAGCGCGCATTGCCGTGGATGAGATTCCAAAAGCCATCCACGACACGTACCCGCAGCCGTTCCCGTCGCTCGAGCTCAACCAGCCCGAGTTGCAGCTCATCCCCGATGAGTGGCGCATCGCGCGATCCGGCCTGACGCGCACGGAAGTCGCCTCGAGCGTGCGTGCCTTTACCGGCGGACTCTGGGCAGGCGAGTACTTCGACGGCAACGAGCGCATGGACATCATCGTCAAGGCGCGCGAGTGGCGCTCCCCCGAGGAGCTGGCCGAATTGCCGATCGTCACCCCCACCTCGGGTGTGCAGACAGTCGGTGAGCTGGTCGAGCCGCGCCAGACCGTCGGTCCCTCGCAGCTGGTGCGCATCAACGGCCACCGCACGGTGAGCGTCAATTTCACGCCGCCTGACGACATGACGCTCGACGAGGCGCTGGGGCGGGTACGCGACGACGTCGAGCCAAAGATTCGCGAGGCAATGAAACCCGGCACGCAGCTCACCTACGCGGGCACTGCCAACGACCTTCATCTGGCGCTCGCGGCGATGGCGCAGAATTTCCTGCTGGCTCTCGTGATCCTGTTCGCGCTGATGGCCGCGCTCTTTCGCTCGGTGCGCGACAGCCTGCTGGTGATGCTGGTCATGCCGGCCTCTATCGCCGGCGGCATACTCGCCCTGCGGGTGGTCGGGCTGTTCAGCTTCCAGGCCCTCGATCTGCTGACGATGATCGGGTTCATCATCCTGCTCGGACTGGTGGTGAACGCTGCGATCCTGCTGGTCGATCAGACCCGCGCGCGCGAGCGAGCCGGGATGTCGCGGCGCGACGCGGTGCGCGAGGCGCTGGAGACCCGCGCGCGGCCGATTGTGCTGTCCACGCTGACCGCGGTTCTCGGCATGCTGCCGCTGATCTTCATGCCGGGGCTCGGCGCAGAGATCTATCGCGGTCTCGCGGCCGTGGTCGCGGGCGGAATGGTGGTCGGAACCGCGTTCACCTGGGTATTGATGCCGAGCCTGCTGCGGCTCGGCGAAGAGCGAGTGGTGGAAACCGTCCCCGCGTCAGACCTCGACCTGGCCTACACAGCGACCTCATCAACGGACCAGCCATGAACAACTCGATACGAACCTGCCGCTACGCTGCCGCAAGCTTGGGCGTTCTGATCGCCGCGAGCGCCGTCGCGCAGCAGCAGGAGCGGCCCGCATCGGTGCAGGTATCCCGCGCGCAGGTCCGGCAGCTCGCGCCCTCGGTGCATGCCACGGGCCTGGTGCAGTCGCGTGCTGCGGCCGATCTCGCCGCCGCGGTCTCAGGTCGCCTGCAATGGGTCGCGGAGCCGGGCACGGCGGTGTCCGCCGGTGACGTCGTCGCGCGCATGGACGTGCGCGAGTTGTCGCTGGCCCGCGCGGAGCAGGCGGCGCGGGTCAAGCGTGCCAGCGTCAATCTGACGAGCCTGGACCGCGAGCTCGATCGGCTGCGTGCCTCGGGAACGGCGGTGTCGCGTTTCACTGTCGATCAGGCCCAGGCGAATCGCGATCTCGCGGCCGCCGATCTGGAAGTGGCGCGCGCGCTGCTCGCCCAGACCGACGATCAACTCGCGCGATCGCGCATCACGGCGCCGTTTGACGGCGTGGTGGCCGACCGGATGCGACGCGCCGGCGAGGAGCTGGCTCGCGGCGACGTCATCGCACGGCTCGTCAACCCGGACGAACTCGAAATCCGCCTCTTCGTGCCGCTGCGACACGTGCGGGCCATCCAGCCCGGGGATGCCGTCGACGTCACCGCCGACCGCCGGCGGTTTACGGCGGCGGTGAGCACGATCGTGCCCGCCGGTGACCCGCGCTCCCAGTCCTTCGAGGTTCTGGTCAAGGCGCCGCCCGTGGACGGGCTGCTCGCGCCCGGCAATACCGTGGAAGTCGAGCTGCCGCTGGGTGAGCCGCAGCGCAAGCTCGCGGTGCACCGCGATGCGCTGATCATCCGCGCCGACGGCCTCTACGTGTATCGCATCAATACCGAGGACCGCGCGGAACGCGTCTCGGTCAAGGCGGGTATCGCGGATGGCGACTGGATCGCCGTCGACGGCAAGCTCAAGGCTGGCGACCAGGTCATCGTGCGGGGAGCGGAGCTCTTGCGCGGCAATGAGCCGGTGCAGGTGGTCGGGATATTCGATCCGGAACCGCAGGTGGCGGTGAAGTAGGCGAAGCCGCGGACGCCGGTGCGGGGCCCACGGAGGGATCCGCACCGGCTCCGATTGCTCAGGCCTTCTTGAAGAGGCCCAGTGCCCGCAGCAGGAAGATCAGCAGGGCCGCGCCTGCAACACCGACGATCAGCCGGACGACCAACCCTCCGCCGGCCAGACCGAGCATGCCGGCCAGCCAGAATCCCAGTGCCGACCCGACGATGCCGACCAGGATGTTGGCGATCAGGCCCATCTGCATATCCGCCTTCATGAGGATGCTTGCGAGCCAGCCCACGATACCGCCGACTATCAATGCCCATAACCATTCCATGCTGTTTCTCCCCTTGTTGTATGCAACCGCACCGGTCGCCCCGAGTGGATGCGCAGGTGTGGCGGGACGTTAGCAGATCGCACAGCGCAGGGGCATCGAATCGACAGCGCGCTCAGAAGCGCCAGGTGGCTGTCGCCCGAAGGGTTCGAGGCTCGACGGGGTGAAAGTGAGTGTCCTCGACCGGCCTGGCCTCGCCCCGCAGCCTAGACTCGTAAAAAATACGCGATGTCGTTGCCATCGTCGTCGAACAGGTTGAAAACGGACACCGAACGTCGAGATTGGCTGTGAGATAAAGGCCAGCTTCGACGTTGACCAGCTGATCGACGCGGGTGTCGTGACTACGTCGCAGATGCAATTCCGGATCCCAATCGGCAAAGTAGCTTCGAGACCAGGGGCGGTGCTTCGAGTCGGGACCGGGGGCAGCGGACGTGGTCAGGATCACGCGGCGCGACTTTCTCGACGGCATCGCGCTCACAGTCGGCGCCGGTCTTGCCCCGCGGACCCTCATCGGCTCCGATGCGCCGCGTGGGGGATATCCGCCTGGACTGACCGGGCTACGCGGCCAGCACGATGGCTCGTTTGAAGCCGCGCACACGATGCCGTTCGAGGGTGAACGCTATCGAGTCGGCGGACTGCCGGTAGAGGAGGAGTACGACTGCATCGTGGTCGGCGCCGGGATCAGCGGCCTGGCCGCCGCACATTACTACCGCGCGCGATTCGGGACCGATACGCGCATCCTCGTCCTCGACAACCACGACGAATTTGGCGGTCATGCGCGCCGCAACGAGTTCCGTGTCGGCGACCGGCTGCTGATCGGCTACGGCGGCAGTGAGGCGCTGCAATCGCCGGAGACGAATTTTTCGCCGACGGTGAATGCCCTCATGCGCGAGCTCGGCGTCGAGATCGAGCGCTTCCGCACATTCTTCGATCAGCAGCTGTATCCCGGGCTCGGTCTGTCGCGTGCCAGTTTTTTTGACCGCGAGCGATTCGGCACCGACCGGCTCGTCACCGGCGACCCCACCGACTGGGTGTCCGACGACATTCCGCGGGATCGGCGCAATGGGCGGCCGATCGAGGCCTTCATCAGCGATTTTCCAATCTCTCCCGCCTCGCGTAGCCAGCTCGTCGAGCTGTACACGAGCAAACGCGTCGACCTGGCGAGGCTTCCCGACGACGCGGCACGCGAGGACTATCTCTCGAAGATCTCCTATGCGGAGTTCCTGCGTCGCGACTGGGGCCTGTCCGACGAGGCGATCGCGTATTTCGATGGCCGGACTTGCGACTTCTTCGGGCTGCCGGCCCACCTGCTTCCGGCGCTGGACTGCGGGCTGTATGCCTATCCGGGATTTGCGGGCATCGCGATGCCGGCATCCGAGGAGGCCGCCGCCGAGCTGGGCGAGCCCTACATCTATCATTTTCCCGACGGGAACGCTTCGATCGCGCGGCTGCTGGTGCGGAAACTCGTGCCCGCGGCGATGCCGGGGCGGAGCGTGGACGACATCGCGCTCGCTGAGGCCCGCTACGAGGAGCTCGACCGGCCGGGCAATCCCGTGCGGATCCGCCTCATGAGCACGGCGGTCCGCGTCGTAAACGGCGATGGAGTGGTCGAGGTGGGCGTCATCGCAAACGCCGATCGGTCGCTGCACCGCCTGCGGGCACGCCATGTCGTGCTCGCCTGCTTCAATATGCTGGTCCCATACGCGCTGGGCGGATTGCCGGCCGCGCAGGCGGCCGCACTCCGGCAGAACGTCAAGATGCCGCTCGTCTACTCGAACGTGCTGGTGCGCGACTGGCGGGCATGGCAGCGCCTGGGCGTGCACGAGATCTATGGGGTCTCGAGCTTCCATTCACGGGTCAAGCTCGGCTACCCGGTCAGCATGGGAGCCTATCGATGTAGCCGGGACCCGGGGGAGCCGATCGTGCTGCACCTCGTGCACGTGCCCGTCGTCCCCGGCATCGACGACCCGCGGGCGGCGTTGCGCGCGGCGCGCAGACTGCTGCTCACGCGGCGTTTCGAGGACTACGAGACGGCCATCCGCACGGACCTGTCACGGATGCTCGGGCCCGGCGGATTCGACGCCGCGCGCGACATGCTCGCCATCACGGTCAATCGCTGGTCGCACGGCTACTCCTGGGGTCCCAATACGCTGGTCGACGACTGGGACGAGCACGAGGCGGTCATCGAGACCGCGCGCCGGCCGGTGGGGCGCGTGACCATCGCCAACTCGGACTCGGGGTGGTCGGCGTATGCGCACGTAGCGATCGACGAAGCCAGGCGGGCGGTGGCCGAGCTGCCGGCGGGTTGACGGGTCCCGGCGCCCTCGTCGGGTTGCGACTCGTCCGAACAGCAGAAAACCGTCCAAACCTGTATGATCCTGCCGACCGCCAGGCTGGGACGCCCGGCCCCGCGGTGGCCCACGCGGGGTCCGCACCAGGCCGGACGCTCGCGACCGTTCGGTCTGTCATAAGGGCGGCCGAACCGCCAAAAATTGGTCCTGGACCCCGGATTAGAGACGCGGACCATACGCGTACCGCGCAGGAGAAAATGCTTGCAGACGACATTCGAGAGCCTCGGTCTCGGGGCGGAGCTCGTGCACAGCCTTGCCGAACAGGGATTCACCGAACCCACGGCACTACAGGGGGAGACGATTCAGACCGTCCTGGCCGGGCGAAATCTCCTGGCGCTCGCAGGGGATGGCGCGGGGCGGACGCTCGCGTACGGGTTGCCCGTGCTGCAGCGCCTGCGCGACAACGCGGTCCCGGACGCGGGGACCGCGCCACGCGCGCTCTTCCTGATGCCAACCCGGGAGCTCGCTGCGCGCGCCGAAGACACCTTGCGCGGCTACGCACAGCAACTCGAGCTGAGCGGTGTGCTGATCCAGGGCGGCGTCGACTACGCGGCCCAGGTCGAGATCCTCCAGCACGGCGTCGATGTCGTCGTCGCGACCACCGGACGGCTGCTCGATCATGTCGCGAAGGGCACGATCGATCTCAGCCGCGTCCAGCTTTTCGCGATCGATGCCTCTGATCGCCTGACCGACATCCGCTTCCAGCGCGACATCCGCCGTCTCATCGAGGCATTGCCTGCCGAGCGGCAGACGCTGCTCTTCGCCACGACGGTGTCGGACGAGATCCGCGCCTTTGCCGCGGAGCTCCTGCAGGATCCCGTGATCGTGGAGCTCGCCACCGTCGGCACGGCGCCGGCGCCACGGCAGACTCGCAGCGACGCGCCGCCGCGACCGCGGAACGCCGGATTCGCACCGAACCAGGGTCAGGGCCGCAACGGCAATACCCAACCCGGCAATACGCGGAGCGACGAATACGAACGCCGGGTCCCGGACCGCGACCGGCAACCGGCGTCCCACGAGAGCAGCCTGTTCCCGTCGAGCGGCCCGGTGTTCGGCTATGGCGGTGACGGCGGCCGCAACCGCCGTCCGCGATCCGGTCCGCGCCGCCGCGACGAGGGCTGATCCGCTCGGCGAGCCGCTCACACCAGCGCGGTGAGCACCGCCGCCGCAATTGCGACAAGCTGCAGCCCCACTGCGGCTGAGATGCCGAGCCTGCGCTGCATCACTGCGCCCGCGAGCCACAACACGCTCGTTACCGCGAGCGCCCACGCGACGACCACCCGCATCGGGAGTCGATCCGCGAACCACAGAAGGGGCAGCGTCGCCACGATCGAGAGCGCGAGCGCGATGGTCGCGAACCAGCGCATCGCCGGATCCGTCGGCGGGTCATAGCGCCGCACGATATCCAGATCGAATCGCGCTGCAGCCCAGATCGCTGGATCCGCATCGGGCGGGCACCAGCCCGGCGGCTTGAGCCAAACCTTGAGCTTGTCCCGCCAGCGCGGCGTTCGCCAGGCCTTGCGCGCGAGGTCCACGTAGATTTCGACGTTGGCCCAGATCGGATCCCAGGAATCGAGTGGCGCGCGTGTCCCGTACACGCAGCGCTCACCCTCGGGCGCAAAGCTGCCGAACAACCGGTCCCAGACGATCAGGATTCCGCCGTAGTTGCGATCGACGCACCGGTCGTTGATCGCGTGATGCACGCGATGATTCGAAGGAGTCGCAAGGATGCGGTCGAGCCAGCCCAGCCGGCCGACGTGCTCGGTGTGGATCCAGTACTGATAGAGCAGGTCGATCAGGGCCGCAACCGCGAAGACCTGCGGCGGGAAGCCGATCACCGCCATCGGCAGGTAGAAGAGCCAACCGAGCAATGCGCCGCTGCTGGTCTGCCGCAGCGCCGTCGAGAGATTGAACTCCTGGCTCTGGTGATGGACGACGTGTGACGCCCAGAAGACCGCGCTCTCGTGACCGACCCGGTGATGCCAGTAGTAGCAGAAGTCGTACACGACGATGCCCGTCACCCATACCCACCAGGCATCGGCCGGCAGTTTCCAGATCGCGAGCTGCGCCCATACGAACGCATAGAGACCGACTCGCAGGAGCTGCGTGAAGAGGTTCGAGAGCTGGCTCAGGACACCGAGACTCAGGCTGTTCACTGCGTCATTCAGGCGGTAGGTGTTGCGGCCACGAAGGCGGCCCCAGGCGTACTCGAGCCCGATCAGGGCGAAGAAGAACGGGGTCGCGATGGCGATGGCACGGCCCATGGTATCTACGGCTGCTCGCGTTCCCAGCCGCGCGCGCGTTGCACGGCCCGCGACCAGCGCGCCATGTGCGCGGATGCGGCATCGCGGGTGATCGCGGGTTCGAACTGCCGGTCGGCGCGCCAGCTCGCGGCAAGCTCGGCCGTCGATCGCCACAGGCCAGCTGAGAGACCGGCGAGATTCGCCGCGCCCTGCGCGGTGGTCTCGATGTTCGACGGACGTACCACCGGTATCCCGAGCAGGTCAGCCTGGAACTGGAGCAGGAGACCGTTGCGCGCCGCGCCGCCGTCGACACGAAGCTCGCGGACCGGTGAACGTGCGTCCGCCTGCATCGCGGACAGCAGCTCCGCGCTCTGGAACGCGATCGACTCCAGCGCAGCGCGGGCGATGTGGGCGCGGGTGGTGCCGCGCGACAATCCCAGGATGGCGCCGCGGGCGTACGGGTCCCAGTGCGGGCTGCCGAGGCCGGTAAAGGCGGGCACGAGGCACACACCGCCGGAGTCGGGCACGCTTGCGGCCAGCGATTCGACCTCGGAGGAAGACTTGATGAGCGCGAGCCCATCGCGGAGCCACTGCACTACCGCGCCGCCGGTGAACACCGAGCCCTCGAGCGCGTAGCAGCGTTCGCTCGTGTGCCACGCGACCGTCGTGAGCAGCCGGTGCGACGAGAACTGGGGCTTGGACCCGGTGTTCATAAGCAGGAAGCAGCCGGTGCCGTAGGTGTTCTTGGCCATCCCCGGCTCGAAGCACGCCTGGCCGAAGAGCGCCGCCTGCTGGTCGCCGGCGATGCCGCCGATCGGGATCTCGCATCCGGCGATTCGCGCGGACAATGAATCGCGCGGCAGGCAGGACGCCACCACACGTGGCAGCACCGCCGCCGGCACGCGAAACAGCTCGAGCAGCCACGGATCCCAGTTGCCGGTCTCGATGTTGAGCAGCAACGTGCGGCTCGCGTTGGTGACGTCGCTGACGTGTGCGGCGCCAGCGGTGAGATTCCAGACGAGCCAGCTGTCGATCGTTCCGAAGGCGAGATCGCCCCGCTCCGCGCGCCCGCGCAGGCTCGCATCGCTGTCGAGCAGCCACGCAAGCTTGGTCGCCGAGAAATAGGGATCGAGCACCAGGCCCGTGCGACGCGTGACCTCGGCCTCGTAGCCGGCGGTCTTGAGCACGGCACAGGCGTCGGCGGTGCGTCGATCCTGCCAGACGAGGGCGGGTGCGACTGGTCGGCCGGTCGCTCTATCCCAAAGGACGGTGGTCTCGCGCTGATTGGTGATCCCGATTGCCGCAACGTCCGCGGCCGTAAGCCGCGCACGCGCGAGCACCTCGGCAATCGTCGCGGCCTGTGTCGCCCAGATCTCCTGCGCGTCGTGCTCGACCCAGCCGGAGCGCGGGAAAATCTGGGTGAACTCGCGCTGCGCGACGGCGACGACGTCTCCCCGCGCGTCGAACAGCATCGAGCGCGAACTGGTCGTGCCCTGGTCCAGGGCGAGCACGTGCGTCGTCACTGGCGCCGTCCCCCGTGCATTCCTCTACGCCCGCGCGGTCGCCGCGGCGGCGGGATGTTCGGCGAGCCAACACGCCAGCTCGTCGGGCGCCTCCGCGGGCAGATGCAGGCCGAGCTTGCTGCGACGAAACAGGATGTCCTCTGCCGTGACGGCCCACTCCTCGCGACGCAGGTACTCGACCTCCTTCACGTGCAGCCCGGGCAGCACCTCCGCGCCGAGGTCGGGCATCGAGCTCGCCGTGCCCAGCAACCGCTCTGTGCACGTCCCGTACGCGCGCGAGTAGCGGCGCAACAGTCCGTTGTCGAGCCAGGGTCGCCGGCGCGCGAGCTCCGTGCGGAACGCCTGGAAATCGCCCCGCGGCACGTCGCCCCCGGGCAGAGTGGCCGAGCGTGTCCAGGAACGGGCGCGATGACCGAGCAGCACACCTAAGCGATCGACTGCCTCCTCGGCGAGCCTTCGGTAAGTCGTGATCTTGCCACCATAGACCGACAGCAGCGGCGGCGAATCGCATTCGAGCTCGAGCGAGTAGTCGCGCGTCACGCTTGCCGCGTCGGCCGACTCGTCGTCGAGCAAGGGACGCACGCCGGAGTAGGTCCAGAGCACGTCGCGGTCGCTCAGGTCGCGCGCGAAATAGCGGTTCGCCATCGCCACGAGATAGGCGCGCTCGTTGTCGTCGATTGCCGGCTGGCCCGGGTCGCCGTGGTAATCGACGTCGGTCGTCCCGATCAGCGTGAACTCATTCTCGTAAGGGATCGCAAAGACGATCCGGCGGTCGGGGTTCTGGAAAATGTAGGCATAGGGATGGTCGTACAGCCGCCGCACCACGATGTGGCTGCCCTTGACCAGCCGCAGGCCGCGTGCGGTCAGTGTATCGGCGATCTCGTCGATGAACCGCGTGACCCAGGGACCCGTGGCATTCACGACGGCGCGTGCAAGCAGGGATTCGCTCGAGCCGTTTTCGGCAAGAAGCGTGGCACGCCAGCGCGTGCTCTCGCGCTTGAGTGTGGTGCAGCGGGTCCGGGTGAGAACGCGGGCGCCACGCTCGCGCGCCGCGATCGCGTTGAGAACGACCAGCCGCGAATCGTCCACCCAGGCGTCCGCATAGACGAAGCCGCGGCGGAACCGGCCTTCGAGCGCCGCCCCCGCCGGATGATGACGCAGGTCGATGCTCTTCGACGCAGGCAGCCGACGGCGCCGCGCGAGGTGGTCATAGAGAAAAAGCCCGGCGCGGATCAGCCACGCGGGTCGCAGGTGTGAATCGTGCGGCAGCACGAACAGGAGCGGCCGGATGACGTGCGGTGCCGCCGCGAGCAGCACTTCGCGTTCCTTGAGCGCCTTGCGCACCAGGTCGAAGTCGAAGTGCTCGAGATACCGGAGACCGCCGTGCACGAGCTTGGTGCTTGCGGAGGACGTGTGCGACGCGAGGTCGTGCTGCTCGCACAACACGACCGACAGTCCGCGACCCGCCGCATCGCGCGCGATCCCCGCGCCGTTGATGCCACCACCGACGACGAGGAGGTCGCAGTCGCTCACCGGTACAGCAGGAACTGATCGCGCTCGGCCAGCCACGCGCGTTCGTCGGGCTCGGCCAGTGCATCGAGGTCGGCGACCGTGGCGGCGGAATCGTCGACCCATTCGCGCAGCAGTGAGCTGCCGTTGATCAGATCGATGGCCAGCCGGTCGCGCTCGTATTCGTAGTGGAAGTCGCGCCACAAGCCGTAGTCCGGCCACAGCCGGCGCAGCGCCTTGAACGCGAGCGCCTGCAGCCGCCACGGCCGGAACGCCGCGTGGTCGTAGAGCGGATCCTCGGCGTGAATGTGCAGACCCGCGCAGAGCCGGCCCGCGTGCTTGTGAAACGTCGGCTCGAACCAACAGGTGCGCAGCCCGCATCCGGCGGTCCAGGTCGGAGCAAGCCTGCGCATCTCGGCCACGAGCGTCCCGGGCTCCAGATCGGGTGCGCCAAAGCCCTCGAGCGGCCGGGTCGTGCCGCGGCCCTCGGAGAGCGTCGTGCCCTCCAGCATCACGGTGCCGGGGTAGCAGCGCGCCATCGCAAGCCCTGGCGCATTCGGACTCGGGTTGATCCACGTGCGCTCGCCGAGTGGCCAGCCAAACCCAGGCGCGGCGTCTGGGCGCCAGCCCTCCATCTCGATCACGTGGTAATCGACATCGAGCCCGAGCCGCGCGATGAACCATGCGCCCAGCTCGCCCAAGGTCATGCCGTGACGCATCGGCAGCGGGCCCGCGCCGACGAAGCTTTCCCAGCCATCACGGAGCCGCAGACCCTCGACCGGTCGTCCGATGGGATTCGGTCGGTCGAGCACCCAGACCGCGCGCCCGTGTCGTGCCGCTTCCTCGAGCACGTAACGCAGCGTCGTGATGAAGGTGTAGATACGGCAACCCAGGTCCTGCAGGTCGACGAGCAGCACATCGAACCCGTCCATCATGGCCGGTGTCGGCCGTCGCACCTCGCCGTAGAGACTGTGCACCGGAATCCCGAGCGCGGGATCGACGAACTCCGGCGATTCGACCATGTTGTCCTGCTTGTCCCCGCGCAGCCCGTGCTGAGGACCGAAGGCTGCCGTGAGCCCCAGGTCGCCGAGTGCAGAAATCGCATCTAGTGCGTGCGTCAGGTCGGCGGTGACCGAAGCCGGGTGGGCGAGCAGCGCGATCCGGCGGCCCGCGAGCGGCCTGCGCAAGTCGGGCTCGGCGAGCAGCCGATCGAGACCGAAGCGCATCATTCGCCTCCTGCCTCGGGTTCGAAGGCGCCAGCCACGTGTGGGTGCTCGAGCGGCAGCACGAAGCCGTCGCGATGATGAAAATCCGGACGTTCGGCGGGGTGTGTCAGCGCCCAGTACGACAGCCGGCCGTCGGTTTCCTCGACCACTGCCGACAACGCGAGCCGAGGGGACGATGCCCCTGGCAGCGCGAGCAGGATTTCCGGGCCTACGATCGCATCGAGCGCGAGCCGGTCCTCGGACACGCTCACGGCGATCGACGGGTCGCGCTGCAGCGAGATCGGCGCCATGCCCTCGCGATAGGCGGAGAAGCCGTACGCGGCCCACTCCTCGGACGGCGAGAAGTTGAGCTCGCAATAAGCGCGGGCATCCCGCCGCGCAACGAAGGCTTCGAAGCAGGTGTGCTGCCAGAGGCGCTCGGCGCGCCTTGCTGCGCCGCGCGCCGGCAAGGCGATGCGATCGATGTCGCCATCGAGAAAGTAGCGTAACCGGAGCGCACCGTCGTGCTGTATTCCGACGCTGACGTCGATCCGCCGGACAACGGACGTGGGCGTCGCCGGGTGGCACACGATCTCGACCGTCCTTGGAGGCTGGTGCGACATTGCGCGGGCATGGTCCCTACTGGAGCTGCTCCAGCGCACGCTCCGCAGCCTGGAGCAGCGGTTCCGGTCCCACGGGCGCTCCGGTTGCTTTCTTCATCCAGAGATCCGGAGTCAGCCGTCCCTGACTCGTCATTCGCTCGAACTCGCCGCCCAGGTTCCCGGAGCGCGCGATCTGCTGCTCGACCTGCCGCGCGATCATCGCCCCCACCGGATAGTCCGGCAGGTACAGCATCGAATCGATCATGTGCGAGTAGATCCCGAGCAGCACGACGTCGCGACGCCCGAAGACCGGCGCGTAGAAGCGATTCCAGACCTCGCGCGCGATCCCGAGCGTCGCGTCGCGCAGCTCTGCAGGCGTCGCATCGGTGTGAGCGTACATCCAGCGCCACACGCGCATGTCCACGAGCGCCACACCGCCGATCTCATAGGCACCCCAGAAGTCGTCGAGCACGGTCAGCGCCTCGCTGGTCGCATCCGGCTTCGCGAGGCCGAGCAGTTCGAGGTCACGCGCCTGGAAGACGAAGGCGAGCGCCTCGGTAAACGCGGTGTTCGGCACACCCTCGAGCGCGTTGTACGGGACCTCGTTGAGGGAGAAGGTCTGCTCGACGTTATGCCCGAGCTCGTGGACGGCGATGTTGTAGCCCTTGTAGTCCATGCCGTCGGCGCCAACGCGGGTGCGCAGATGCGCCTTGTCCCCGCGGCGCTGCGCGCCCCAGGCGTGACCGGCACCGCGCGACGGGTCTACCTCGATGTTCGACGCCAGGTAGCCCGCGCGCTCCTGGCTGAATCCGAGCTTTACCAGGATGGCGGGAATGTCCGCCGCGTACGCGCCCGCCGTCGGATACTTCTTCCTGGTGATCGCGTCGAGCTCTGCCTCGGTGTACTTCCCGCGCGGCAGGAAGCCGCTGTACCAGATGTCGAATGGCTCGAGCGGACGCTCGAGACGGCGCTCGATGAGCTTCGCCACGCGTGGCACCAGCGGCGAGCCTACGATCTGCTCGAGCATGGCCTCGACGCGTGCCTCCGGCAGCTCGCGGTCGAAATCGAAGCGGCGTGCGATCAGGCTTGGCGCGGCCGGTGAATACGGATCCTCGAGCCGAGCCGCACGATAGGTCCCGAGCAGCTTTGCGTATCGCGTGTCGGGTTCGCGCTCGTCGGTGATCTTCAGGCTGGCGGCGGCCGGACGATCCGAATCCTGCACGGCCGACGCGGTCACCTGGTTCGAGTAGGGCTGCCAGTCGACATGCGGGTTGTCCACGACCACGGCCGGGATCGTCTGGTCGACAATCCGTTCCATCACCTGCGCGATCATGCGCTGACGCGCCAGTCCGTCCTTTTCCGCGTACTGTGCCTTGAGCTCGTCACGCAGGTTCCAGTGCGTGATGAGCCGCTTGCCGGCCGGGAACAACCGTCGTCCGTCGGCGTCGAGCAGGTGGTGCATCCAGACGTTGTAGCCGGAGATGTACGAGTCGGCGTCGGCGAGTGCGGTCGCGATCTGCTGGCTCACGTCGGCCGGAACCCGGCGCGCGTACCGGTCGGCCATGCGCGCCTCCGCCCACTGCTCCGGCGTCCAGCCGGGCCCGTCCCGCAGCTTCTCATCGAGTGTCGTGAGCGGGAAATTGAGCAGCACGACAAACGCGATCTTGTTGGCGAACAGATCGTCATTCACGTGCGCAGCCGGATCGTAGGCGGCGAACAACTCGTCGAAGGGCAGGATCGGGCCCGCCTCGACGTCCGCCTGCCAGTGGAACGCCCGGTTCATCTCGTTGAACGACCCGTCGATCTGCTCGTGCAATCTGTCCATCCGATCGCGGAGCGTCTTGCGCGTGAGATCGTCCGCGGCAAAGTTGCGACGTGCGAATTCCTCGAAGCTCGCCGCATCGCCGTCCTCCGGGCGCCAGAGGCTCGCGACCTGCGCGAGACCACGCGCGATCCGGGGACGTCGCCCTTCGCCGTGCGCCGCGACGAGCTCGCTGGTGATCCTGTCCACGGACGGTGACAGGCTCGAATCTCCCTGGCCGGCCGCAGCGGCCGACACCGGCGAGGCTAGGATCACGAGGGCGGCTAGGAGCGACGCGAGAGCCGCTTCCGGTCGGTTTCGATACATGTAAGTGCTTGTGCGGGCATCGCGTTCTTGGATCCCGCGAATGATACCGGGTGACACCGGGTCCCGGGCAGAGGCGAGCCTGTCTGGCGTCGCTCGCGTAGCATCGCGATCTGGCGGCCAGCGGGCCGCGCATCACCCGGAGCGACACGTGGCGGATACCGCTTTCGACCTGTTCGTCATCGGTGCGGGATCGGCCGGCGTGCGCGCGGCCCGAATGTCCGCCGGGTTCGGCGCCCGTGTCGCTATCGGCGAAGCCTACCGGCCGGGCGGCACCTGCGTGATCCGGGGCTGCGTCCCGAAAAAACTACTCGTCTATGCCGCCCACTATCGCGATGACTTCGAGGACGCCCGTGCGTATGGCTGGACGGCGCAACCCGAATTCTCGTGGCCGACGCTGATCGCGAACAAGAATCGCGAGATCGCGCAGCTCGAGGACTTCTACCGCACGCTGCTCAAGACCTCCGGTGTCCGCCTGCTCGAAGGCCGCGCCCGCGTCCTCGATGCGCACACGGTCGAGGTTGCGGGCCGGACCTACACGGCGGCGCACATCCTGGTCGCCACCGGCGGCTGGCCCACGCTGCCCGCGATCCCGGGAATCGAGCACTGCATCACCTCGAACGAGGCCCTGGAGCTGTCGGACCTGCCGCGACGGGTGCTGGTGGTCGGGGGCGGTTACGTAGCTGCGGAATTCACCGGAATCTTCCACGGCGTCGGCTCGAAGGTGATCCTCGCGTACCGTGGCGAGCAGATACTCCGCGGATTCGACCTGGACGTCCGTCAGCACCTGCATCAGGAGCTGCTCCGCAGGGGCATCGATGTCAAGCTCGGCTGCGACGTCGCCGGCATCGAGCGGCGCCCGGATGGGGCGCTCGAGGCTCGCCTGGTCGCGGCCGGGGCGACCGCCACGGTCGTCGTGGACGCCGTCATGTATGCGACGGGGCGGCACGCAAACACCGCGGGACTCGGCCTCGAATCGGCCGGCGTCAAGCTGCGACCGGACGGCGCCGTCATCGTCGACGAGTACTCACGCTCCACCACGGAGAACATCTTCGCCGTGGGCGATGTGACGCAGAGGATCGCGCTCACGCCAGTCGCCATCCGCGAAGGCGCGGCCGTGGCCACTACGCTGTACGGAGGCGTTGCGACGCCTGCCGATCACGTCAACGTGCCGCACGCGGTGTTCAGCTTGCCGCCTGTCGGTGTCGTTGGCCTCGGCGAGGCGCAGGCGCGCGATTTGTTCGCGAACGTCAAGATCTACAAGACGACCTTTCGGCCGCTGAAGTACACGTTATCCGGACGCAATGAGCGCACGCTGATGAAGCTCGTCGTCGATGCGGACAGCCAGCGCGTGGTGGGCGCGCATATGGTGGGGCCCGATGCGCCGGAGATCATCCAGGCGATCGCGATCGCCGTTAAGGCGGGTCTCACCAAGCGGGACTTCGACGTGACGGTCGCCGTACACCCGACCGCAGCCGAGGAATTCGTGACGCTGCGCTGACCCGCTGACGCCCGGTTAGTTTCTGCCCTCGCCGACGCTCGGCCCGGGTGTCTCGCTGGGCCGGTCACCACGATCGAGGGACATTGCGTGACTCAGAAGGGTGCCCCGAACACTCTGGCGGCGCACACCCGATGCTCAGTGGTATCGCGGAATCGTCGCGAAGTCATGACTACCGAGTGGGCCGCGACGTCTACCTGGGGCTACTCAAGCGTGCTCGCGGCCCATGAGACACCCGGTCCAAACGCCGGCTCGGCGATACCACGGTGGGATCATTAGCCGGCGGGTGGACGCGGTGGTATCCCAGCCGCGAAGCACGCCTCCGTCCCCGCAGTTGGACGTCGCGGGCACTCTAAGCGAAGGGTTGCCCCAACGATTCCGCGATGCCGCCGACCGTTCGGGGCACTCCGACTGGACGTGCGGGGCACCCATCTTCAGCCCTGCAACGACCCTCAATCGTGGTCAGCGGCTGCGGATACACCGCGGCCGCGCGCCGGCGAGCAGCACCGACCGGGCCGAGCGACGGCGAGCAGTTACCGAAGCCGGTGCAGCTTGCTCAGATCGGCCGGATCAGCGTCGGGTCCGGTCGCGCCATCCAGCCAAGCACCGCGTCGGCGAAGCGCCCGCATTCGCCGATCGCACCGTTCCACGCGCGCTCGCGCCCAGCGTGGTCTGCGCCGTAACGGTAGAAGTCACGCCGATCCGGCAGCTTGCGGTTGGGCAGGCGCTCGATCAGCGAGCTTGACGGCGCGATCAGCAGCACGTTATCGAGCCAGGGATGTCTGCGCGACGTCCGTCGCCAGGGGAGATGCTTGTCGAGCCACCCCGGTGTCACGCGGCTGTCGAAGTGCGGGTAGAGCACGATCGAGCCGCGTCCCGCGGCGGTTCGCGCCGCAACCAGCCGCGGGTAGGGCAGCAGCAGGTGATAGTCGACGAGCGCACCGTCCCAGTATCGGCCATGCGGCGCACCACCAATGTCGCGCACCGGTGCACAGACGAGCGGAATCGTGCCGGAGGCGAGCAGCGCTTCGTGCTGGTTGCCCGCGTCGATCGGCACGCGCACCAGCCCGAACTCATCGAAGGGCTCGGTGAGAAACGAGGGGTCGCCCGCCTGGAAGACCACGCGTTCCAGGAACGCCGCGAGGCGGCGCCGGGAAAGCGAGTTGCTCAACATGGCGCGCCCGAAGGCGAGCCTGGACTCCGCATGCGCGAGCGGGCCGCGGGCACGGGCTGTGACGATGGTGAGGGCGGCGCCCTTGCGGACCGCAAGATCGCGGTCATCGAGTACTGCCGCCGCGAGCCGCCCGCAGGCCCGGCTCACTTCCAGCGGCGTCGGCTTCGCGGGATAGCGCTGCTCGTGGACGTAGACGTGCTGCAGACGCTCCAGCGCGGCAAGCGGCTCGGGTTGTGCGAGCGCCGCCATGCGCCATGCGCCGATCGAGGCGCCGACCAGCTCGATCCGGTCCGCATGTTTCAGCCATTCGATGTGCAGCAGGCGATCGAGTGGGAGCAGCGCCAGGCCCTTCGGTCCGCCGGCCGCCGCCGGGATGCAGGCAATGTCCTGCGGCGACAGCCCGTGCCGATCGATGTGGGCGATCGCGGCCGGTCCGCCGCGAAGAGCGAAAGCTGATCGCTTATCCATCGTCGGATTGCGAACAGCAGGTCCGGGGTCAGGACGTCGCAGAACCGGCTGGCTGGCGGCCATTCAGGATCGATGGCGCGCCGTGCGCGGTCGCAAGCTTGTCCATCGCGTGCCGCAAGGCCTTCCAGCGGCGGCCATGCAGCTTCGCGTATCGTTTCCGCACACGTCGGCGGGCATCCGCTGCGACACCGGCATTCCGTTCAACGAAAACGCCGATCCAGAACGACGTCTGCGGAGGCAGACGTTTGGCCCGCGAGTGGACCATCGCGCGGAACCGGTCCGCCGTGACGTGCGCATCCTGGTTCGAACCCAGGCTTTTCTGCAGGCGGCGTATCGCCTGCAGCAGCCTGTGTGCTTCGTTTCCGTACAAGCCGTCGAACGCCTCGATCGTATAGCGCAACCGCTTTGCGCGGCGCCGCAGCGCATGATGCGCGGATGCGCTGCCGTCCGTGCGCAACGCCCGTGCAGCGCGGCGCACTCTCTTGAAGCTCCCACGGATCAACTTCGGCGCCACGACCGCGGCCACCGGATTGTCCGCACGGACGGGCACCTGGCCCGGCCTGGCCAGCGCGACGCGCAGACGATGAATAAGGCGCCGTGTCGAGGGCCGATCGAGCATGTCGAGCATGCGTGTGTGCGCCACGCGACGCTCGCTCATGAGCCGCTCGCGCAGCGGCGCCAGCTGTTCGGCGTCCTTGTCGTGCAGCTCGCCCACCAGGCCGGTGAGCCCGCTGAGCTGGACGTCCAGGTCGCGGACGGCGCCCAGCGCGCGGATCAGGCTCTTCCATGCAGGACGCTGGCGGATCAGCGTCTTCGCCATATAGGGCTCAAATACCCGCAGTGTCGTTTCGATCCGACGCGCGGCGACGCGCAGCTCGTGCAACTCCTCCGGATCCTCACCCAGCCTGGCGGCCGGCTCGTGCGCAAGCCAGGTCGCAAGGTGCCGCCGCAGGTTTGCCCGGCCGACCTCGCCGGTACTGAGGGAAGGGTTGATCGTGACTGAACCAAGGTCCGGCGCGACCGGCTCCGCGAGACCGGCGACCTTCAGCCCCACTTCGTACTTGCTGTCCGCGGCAGGGCTGAGCGCGCATTCACTCTGCAACTGATCGACCAGCGTCTCGAGCGATGCGGGTGTGCCGGTGATCGCCTCGACCTCGACACGCGCCAGTCGCGTCCTGGAGCCACCATCGGGGCTGGCGACGATTGTGTCATCGAGCGCGATCTCGGCGGCCTGCTGATCTCCCTGCTCGAGGGCGGCAAAACGTTCCCGGTGCGTGCGCACGCGGAACAGGGCCTTGAGTGGCTCCGGCCCGGCGACCGCTTGCACCCGCGTGCTGACCGGTCCGTTGCCAGCAGCGAGCGCCTCGAAATCCGCGCGTGGCAGCGGTTCGTTGATCTCGCGCCGGCTCCGCAGGGAGTCGTACGCGGAGGCGAGGTCCTTCAGCGTCGCCTCTGCGCGCCCGGGAACGTCGCGAAGTCGGAGCGCGAACCCGGCCCGCCGCAGACGCCAATCCTCAGTGTCCAGATAGGTGTCATCGATGGTGTGGGTCGGTCGCGGCTCGATCGTAAGGCCGTCGACGGAACCGTGGTCACTGAGCCATCTCCGGACGAGGCCCAGATCCGGTGCCGACAGCTGCCATTCGATCTCCCGCCGACCCTCGTCGTTGGCCGCGCCGCTGTCGTCCGGCTTTGCTTCGCCCGTCATGGGCCGAAGTCTACTGCCCCGGGAGCCAGACGCGAACGATCATCCCGCCGCCCGCGCAATTACCGACATCGGGGGCGCCCGCGTCGACACTAACCCGGCGCGCTGGGTATCCAAACCGTCACGACCGCGCCGCCGCCCTCGCGGTTCGCGATGCTGAGCCACCCGCCGTGGGCGTCCACGATCTCGCGGCAGAGCGTGAGGCCGAGGCCGGTGCCATTGGGCTTGGTCGAGTAGAACGGCAACGGAGCATCGCGCAACACCTCATCGGAGAGGCCGCTGCCGCGGTCCTTCACCTCGAGCGTGCAACCGCCGTTGCGCTCGGCGACGCCGAGGGTCACTTCGTCCTGCGGCGATCCTGACTCGACCGCATTCTTGATGAGGTTGATGAGCACCTGCTCGATCTGCGGCGCGTCGAACCAGGCCGCTGACGCGGGCACCGGCTCGAGTATCCGAAACCTGAAAGTGTCCATGAGCCTGGCGAGCAACGGCCTCCACGTGACGGCGGCCGGCCTCGGCCGCGGCAGCTTGGCGAAGCGCGCGTAGCCGTCGATAAAGGTCGCGAGATGCGAAGCGCGCTCCTCGATCGTCGAGAAGACGTGCGCCAACCGCTCGGCGTCCGGCGCGCCAGCCAGCGCCTGGCCGGAGTGCGCAAGCGAGGTGATCGGCGCGAGCGAGTTATTGAGCTCGTGCGCGATCACGCGAATCACCTTCTTCCAGATCGCGACTTCCTGCGCCGCCATCTCGCGGGTGAGCTGTTTGAACAGAAGTAGCCGGTGCGGTTGGCCGTTCAACGTGAACCGGCGACTGCTGAGGTGAAAAATTTCCGCCTCGCCTGCCTGGTCCACCGTGAAGAGCGAGTCGGTGCCGGCGTCGACGGCGTCGCGCAGGGGCTGTGGCGCCCGCGCGAGGACAGTCGAAAATTTCAATCCCTCGAGCTTGCGGCCTGCGCCGAAGAGCTGGCGGGCTGCGATGTTGCCGAACACGATCGCGTCGTTGGCGTTTGTCAGCACTAGCGCGAGCGGCGTCGTCTGCACGATCGTGTCGAGCAAGAGCTCGCGCTGATAGAGGTCGAGCCGCTCCCGGCGCAGGTTATCGCCGAGCGAGTTGTACTCGGCCGTGAGGTCGCCGATCTCGTCCGGCCCGGTCGGTGTCACGCTGACGCTGAAGTCACGGTCGCGCAGGCTGCCGATGCCATCGGTCACGGCGCGTATGCTATGGCTCCAGCGGTCGAAGAGTCGGTTGGTCAGCCAGATGGCGACCGGCAGTGTGACGAGGAGGGCCGTGACACCGGCGAGCACCGGCGAATCGAGCCAGCGATCGAACGCGAGCGTTACCGCTGCGACCGCGGCCGCCGTGGCAACCACGACCAGGGCGACACGGCCGGCCATCGACCGGCTGGCGCGCGGCTTGCGAGCCATAGTGCTCCCTAGCCGTTAGCGGATGTTCGGCCCGGGTCGACGGGAGACTTGAGACCAAGCTTCTCCATGCGCCGATAGAGTGCCTGACGCGACAGGCCAAGGTCACGTGCGGCGCGCGCGACGACTCCGTCGGCGAGCAGGAGCGCCTGTTCGATCGTTGCGCGGTCGATGTCCGAGCCGTCGGCCGGCTCGGGTGCAGTCGGAAGAGCGAGCGCCCTGGCCGTCACGAGGTTGTCGGTGGAAAGCAGGCAGGCCCGGTGAATCGCGTTCCGGAGCTCCCGCACGTTCCCTGGCCAGTTGTAGCGCGTGAGCGCGCGGATGGCATCCTGCCCGAGCGTGAAGCCGGCATCGAGGAAGAGTCTCGCGAGCGGCAGGATGTCCTCCTGGCGCGCCGAGAGCGGCGGCACCTCGAGCTCAATGACGTTGAGGCGGTAGAAGAGATCCTCGCGGAACCGGGCCTCGCGGATGAGTTGCGGCAGGCTCGCGTTGGTCGCGGCGATCACGCGGGCGCGCGTGCGGCGGGTCACGTTCGAGCCGAGCCGCTCAAACTCGCCGGTCTGGAGTACGCGGAGCAGCTTCGCCTGACCCAGCGCGGAAAGATTGCCGAGCTCGTCGAGGAAGATCGTTCCGCCGTCCGCGGCATCGAAGCGACCCGTGCGCGTCTTGGCGCCGGTGAATGCTCCGGCCTCGGTGCCGAAGAGCTCCGCCTCCATCAGCGTGTCTGGCAACGCACCGAGGTTCACCTTCACGTAGGGGCCCGACTTCACCGTCGAGTTGGCCTGCACGATGTCGGCGATGACTTCCTTGCCAGCGCCGTTCGGTCCGCTGATCAGAACGGGGACGTCGGCATGCGCGACTCGTGCCGCAGTCGAGGCGAGCGCGTGCATCGCCTCGCTCTCGTACACGAGTCCTTTCAGCTCGAATCGCGCTGCGAGCTCGGCTCGCGCTGCGGCGCGGCGGCGGCGGATCGCGCGATTCTCGGCGCGAGCCGCCTGCAGATCGAGGAGGTTTCGCACGGTCGTAAGGAGCCGCGCGTTGTCCCAGGGCTTCGCGACGTAATCGGAAGCGCCGGCTTTCACGAGCTCGACGGCCGTCTCGAGATGGGTCCACGCCGTCAGCAGTATCACGGGCAGGTCCGGATGCTGAGCGCGGATCTGGTGGAAGAGCGCGATGCCTTCCTCGCCCGAGGTCGCCTCGCGCCGGAAGTTCATGTCCTGGATCACGAGATCCACAGACTCGCCCGCGAGCACCCCGATCCCGGCCGCCGCCGAGCCCGCACCGAGCACGCGCGCGCCATGCATGGACAGCAGGACGTCGAGCGCCGTACGCACGGCCTCGCTGTCGTCGATCACGAGTACCGTGCGCTCTCCCAAGCTGTCCTGAAGTCCCTGGTCCTGCCTGTCCTTCATGGGCTTGGATGCGGTCGGCGGTGAAACGGTTTGCATTACCTCCCGCAGTCTAGACGGTCCGGCTCGCCACGGCGGGCGAGATCGCAGAGGCCCGGCGTGCGGGCTGCCAGGCCGCGAATAGCCCGATGAGCCAGATCGCGAACGCCCCGCCGACCAGGTAATAGAGGTCGAGCCGCGGTAGCTCGTACTTGACCGAGATCCAGTAGCCCACGGCCAGCGCGGCGCCGCAGCCCACAACGACTCCCGCGGTCGTGACCATCCAGTTCTCGACCAGGAAGTGTCGAACGATATCGAGGCGCCGCGCACCGACCGCGCGGCGCGTGCCGATCTGGCGCACCCGCGTGCTGACGTTGAAGGTCGCAAGGCCGAAGATCCCGAGCGCGGTGATCGCGAGCAGCGCAGTCGTCACGCTCACGAGGAAGATCGCCATGTTGCGGTCGTTCAGGTAGGACTGGCGCTCGAAATAGGTGAGTGGGCGTACCCAGCGCAGCAGCCGGCCCGGATTCGAGGTACCGAGGCGCTCCTCGATCGTCCGCATGATCGCATCGCGCCGGCCCGGCTCGGTGCGGACCAGGTACGCGCCGTTCGGCCCGCTCTTGATGCGCGGAAACAGCATTACGTGCTCCACCTTGTCCCAACTGACCCAGGAGCCGTGCATGTTTTCGATGATGCCGACGATCGTTATCGGCGTGTTGAGACCATCGTAGAACGTCTTGCCGAGTGCGTTGCGATCCTTCGGAAACAGCGCCTTGGCGAGCGCCTTGGTGACGATCGCCTGCGGTGCCGATTCCCAGTCCTTCTCCTTATCTGCGGGAATGATTTCGTGCGCCTCGAACGCGCGGCCCGCGGAAAGCGTGATGCCGAGCGCCGCCACGCCCTGCTCGTCGACAGAGAACGTGTTGGCCTCCACGACGGTTTCCGGGTTCATCTCGCCGGGCTCGGCCTGGTAGCCGCTCGAGCTCCCACCACCCGAGAGTGGAATGTTGCTGATGATGCTCGCCGCCTTTACTCCGGGCAGGCCGCGAATCGTGGCGAGGTCTTCCCGCCAGCTTGCGTCGTAGTCGAAGTCCTTGGCGAAGCCGGCGCTCGCGACGACGATCATGTTTTCCACGTCCATGCCGTTCGGCCGGTTGATCTTGTCCACGCGCTGCTTGACGACGTAGACGGCATTCACCAGCACCGCCAGGCCGATCGCGATCTGGAATGCGACCAGGAGCGCGCCGGTGCGATTGCGCCAGAGGGCCGAGGCGATGGGTCGCAGGTTCCAGGCAGTCATGTCATTGCGCCTTCAGGTAGATGGCCGGGGGAATGCGGCCGATGCGCCAGGCCGGGTACAGACCGGCGGCGATGGTCGCGAAGAATGCGAGAGCGAGTGCCGTAACGACGCTCGTGAGGTCCACGTGCGCGAGCGCCTGCGTGCCGCCCGCGTCCGTGGGGTCGATCGCGTACAGGGCGCGGAGGCCCATGAGGAGAAGGCCCCCGATCGCGAGCCCGAGTACGGCTCCGATTGACGAGATGACCCCGACCTCGACGAGATGCTGGAAGAACACCTGCCGGCGGCTCGCTCCGAGCGCGCGACGCACGCCAGTGATCGCCGCGTTGTTCAGGAACTTCGCGAGCAGCAGGCCCACGGTGTTCAGCAGGCAGACTGCGAGGAAAGCGAAGGCGAGACCGACGAGCACGCGGTCGTCGTTCTCGACGACCTCGTTGTCGATCAGCCACTGGTCCACTTTCGTCAGGCGGTTGTTGAGCGGGCGCTGGAAACGCCCGGCTTGTTTCTGTCTCGAGGCGTAGTTGTCAATAAAGGCCTGGAAGCGCTGCTGCGAGGCCGCGTCCGGCAGCTCGACCCACATCTGGAGCCAGATGGTCTCGGAAGCGAGGAACTCCTGGTAAGTCTCAATATCCTCCGGCTTCCAGCCCTGCGTATTGCCGGCGCTGTCGAGCTCGAGCGGGACGGACCAGCCGAACGGGATGTAGACGTCCTCCGGCTCCTCGAGCGCGCCGTTGTTGACATCGTAGAAGGTTGGGAGCGGCAGCCAGTGATCGAGCACACCGACGACCCTGAACTCCCGATCATCCCAGTGAATCCGGCGGCCGACGCTGTTCTCGCCTCTGAAGAACTTGTCGTTCATCTTCTTCGACAGCACGAGCACTGGCTCCGGGCCCTTGTCCGCGGCGTCGGTCCAGCCGCCGCCGTACTGGAAGGGCACGTCGAACATCATGAAGAAATCTTTGGTCGTGACGCGCGTGAGCGCGCGTTCGGGCTTGACAATCTGGCCATCGAGCGCCAGCACGCCGATCGCCTTGTGCATGATGAGCTTGCGCTTCGGGATATCGGACTCCATCAGCGCCGTTGCGTCGCGGTAGGTGAGCTGCCAGGGGGCGAGCTCGGGCTTGTCCTCGTTGTAGGGTTCCTTCGGATCCCAACCGTCGAGTGTCACGGCGTAGAGCACGTCGTTCTTCCACCAGATCGGGTTACCGGACATTGCGCGGTACATCGTGAGCGTCATGACGCAGACTGCGATACCGAGCGCGACCGCGCCGATCATGAGCGCCGTAATTCCAGGATTTCGGCGGAGGTTCCGGAAGGCGAGGTGCAGGTAGTAGCCGAACATGTGAGTCCCCTCAGGCCGGCGACATCGCGACCGCCGCGGGTGCGACATCCATGGCCGGCACGTCGTCGCGCGGCTCGTAGGGCTTGAAGTCCGAGATCTGGCCGTCGACGATGTGGACGTTGCGGTGCGCGCGGTGCGCGAGCTCCGGGTCGTGGGTCACCATGATCACCGTCGTCCCCATCTCGTTGATCTGTTCGAGCAGGTCCATGACCTGGCGCGCCATCAGCGAATCCACGTTGCCGGTCGGCTCGTCCGCGAGCAGGAAGCGCGGATCGCCGGCGAGCGCACGGGCGATCGACGCGCGCTGCTGCTGGCCGCCCGAAAGCTGGGAGGGCATGTGATGCATCCGCGATGACAGTCCGACGACGTCGAGCGCATTGCGGATGCGCTGCTCGCGGTCTTTCTTGCCGAGGCGGCGGTAGCGGAGCGGCACGTCGACGTTGTCGAAGATGTCGAGGTCCGGGATCAGGTTGAAGCTCTGGAAGATGAAGCCGATCTTCTCGTTCCTCAGCTTCGAGCGCTGCTCGTCCGAGAGGCGGCTCACGTCCTCCCCGTCGAGCCGGTACGTGCCGGTGTCGAACGTCTCGAGGAGCCCGGCGAGGTTCATGAACGTCGTCTTGCCGGAGCCCGAGGGCCCTGTCACCGCGACGAACTCCCCGTCGCCCACTTTCAGCGAGAAGTCGCGTAGCGCGTGCGTCTCGATGAGGTCCGTGCGATAGATCTTGCTTATACCGTGCATTTCGAGCATCGCTTCTCGCTCCAATGTCGCTGAAGGGTTCCGGCGGTCAGCCGCCGATGTGGAATTCGGCAACGTCGTTCATGTCGCCTGCGCCGGAAATGATCACCTGGTCGCCCGGCTCGAGGCCGTTCAACACCTCGATCTCGCTGACGGAGGCCGCGCCCAGCTCGACTGGCGTCAGGACGGCCCGGTCACCATCCACGACGTATACAGCGCGCGTGCCGGTCGCGATGTCCGCGCTCCGCTCGAACTTCCGCGCCTTGGCGCGCTGCTCGATGACGATCCGCACCGAGCCGCGCTGGCTTTGGCGGAGCCCGGCCGGCTGTTCGCCGGCGAATTTCACGCGGCCGGTCACCTGGCCGGAGCGGACCTCGGGTGAAATGGCGGTGACGAGTCCCGTGTGTTCCCGGCCGTCGAGCGAGATCTCCGCTCCCATGCCGGGCTTGATGTCGCGCGCGTAGACATCGGCGACCTGAAACTCTACCTCGAAGGCCGACAGATCAACGACCGTCAGGAGCGGCGCATTCTCCGGGACGCTCGCCTTCTCCGCCGCGGCGAGGTTCGCGACGATGCCGTTGACCGGCGAGGCGACCGTGAGCTCGTCGATGCGGCGTTTCAGGTTCGCGACGACGTAACCCTGGCGCTCGCGCTCGAGCCGCTTGGCCTGCAGGTCGAGGTCGAGGCTCTCCTGCTCGAGGCCTGCGGTCTCGTGTGCGTGCTCGTAGGCGAGCTTTGCGGATTCGCGCTCATCCTGGGCGCGACGGAGATCCCGCTCGGCGATTGCCCCCTTGTCCCAGGCCCATTGCGCGCGTTGGAGCTCGCGCTCCGCAGCGCGGATCTGCACGTCCGCGAGGTCCGCCTCCTCTTTGGTGCGCAGGTTCTGGCGCCGGATCTCGATGCTCTGTCGGCGAAGCGCCGTGTCGAGGCTCTCGAGCGTCGCACGCTCGCGCTGGTATTCGTTTTCGAGAGTCGGGCTCGCGAGGGTCGCGAGCACCTGGCCTTCCTTGACGCTGTCGCCCGCGCGCACCTGATAGCTGATGTTGCCGGGTGCGACAGCGAAGAGTGTGGGGCTCACGGCCGCGACCACCGTGCCTTGCGCCGAGACGTCGCGCACAAAGGGCCCTTCGGTCACCGTCGCGATGCGCAGCCGCTCGCGCGACAGCACATGCTCGGTTGCGCTCCAGCCGCGGATCAGGAAAGCGAACGCGAGGATGACGACGAGCCCAGCCACCGCCGCGCCGAGCCAGACGAGGCGCCGGCGATCCGGCTTCGCCTCGACCGCGACGTCCTGGCCTTCGGTGCCCCGAATGGACAGGTCGCTGGCGGGCGGATTCTCCCGTTCGCCAGCCGACATCAACGGTTTCAGGTTGCTTACTTTCATGACCGCGCCAGCAATACTGCAACCGCCGTGCCAGATGCGGTCCGAAACTCGTAATGGATTGAATGTCATGGATTTTGCGTCGTGACCGCGGAGGGCCACGCGCGCCGGCAGGGTGTCCGCGGACACCGGCCGGACAGGGCTCCGGACAGGCTCGCCGCGCCTGCGAGGAACCGGCAGGCAGGAGGTAGAAAGCCGCCGGAGGCAGCGTGGCGACTCGTGACGTCCAGCCCGGTCCGGGAAAACCGAGCCGCAGAGGATGACGCAATCGAGCCTGCTGCCCCCGGCGTGCCAATCTCAGCTGAGTGGATTCTCGAGCTCGCTCTGACGGTGCAGGGCGGTGAGTGCCGCGTTGTCGATGCTGTTGATCGCAGTCTCGAGCGCATCCTGCGCGCAGGCGCGATGGGCGAACACACGCTGTACTTCGCGGACGCCCGAGACGTCGCCGCCGCAGACGATGCGGGCGGCCACCTTGAGGCGTCCGTACAGGTTATGCATCGCCGCCGCGTCGTGCAGGTCGGCCGGCGAATAGCTCACAGTCATGGTCTGGCGGTCCTCGTCGACCTTGACCCCGCCTGCCTCGGCGGAAATAGCAATTGTTGAACCGAGCAGGCCCAAGAGCAGGCTGCGGCTGAGACCGATGACGCGTGGGGAAATTGCAGTATTCATGTTCCGTCTCCTGATCCCTGATGTGTAGCGCGTGCGTTCTCGGTTCACACGTGAGCATTAGATGCCGGAGTGGGCATCTCGGCTGCTCGCTTCGGCGTGCCACGAAGTCGGCTCGCCGCGAGACGGCGCCTCTGACAGAATTCGTCAAACGGACGAAGGGAACTCCCGTGACAACGACGTACGGCATGATCGGGCTGGGCCGCATGGGCGGAAACATGAGCCGACGGATTGCCAGGGCCGGGCTCGAGGTGATCGCGTGGGACAGGGCGGCGGGTGCGCGCAGCGCGCTCACTGCGGAAGCAGGGATCCGGACGGTCGAGACGCTCGAGGAACTTGCGACCGGGCTGCCGACACCGCGGGTAGTGTGGATGATGCTGCCGGCGGGTGAGCCGACCGAGCAGGTGTTCGAGCGCCTGCAGACGCTGCTCTCGTCCGGCGATGTGATCGTAGATGGCGCCAACGCGTGGTATCGGGACAGCCAGCGCCGCGCCGCGCACGCCGTCGCCGCCGGCCTGCAGCTCGTGGACGCTGGCGTGTCGGGTGGTGTATGGGGGCTCACCAACGGCTACGGTCTCATGGTGGGCGGCAGCGCCGACGCCGTTGGCCGGATCGAACCCATGCTCAAGGCGCTCGCCCCCGCGCCCGACCGGGGGTGGCTGCACTGCGGGGCAAGCGGCGCGGGACACTTCGCAAAGATGGTGCACAACGGCATCGAGTACGGGCTGATGCAGGCTTATGCAGAAGGTCTTGCGCTGCTACGCGCCAAGAAGGATCTCAACCTCGATGTAGCGGCGATTGCCGAATCCTGGCGTCACGGCACCGTCGTCCGCTCGTGGCTACTCGACCTGACCGCCGAGTTCCTGGCGGAGGATGCGAAACTCGAGTCGATAGCCCCGCGTGTCGCCGATTCCGGGGAAGGACGCTGGGCAGCGATCGAGTCGGTGGAGCTAGGTGTCCCGACGCCGGTGATGACTCTCGCCCTGATGCAGCGGTTCGCGAGCCAGGATCGCGGCGACTACGCCAATCGGGTTCTTGCGCGCCTGCGGCAGTCGTTTGGCGGGCACGCGGTCACGAAGGGCTGACGAGCGTCGCCAGCCCGCGCGGAGCGGCTGCGGGATCCGCCACCACCAGCGTCGCCCGGCGCTCGACACGATTCGCGGGTATTGCCGCGGTGCCCTCAATCAAGTCCCGCAGCGGAGCAGCCTTGTCGCCGCCGGTGACGAGCCACAGGCGCTGACGCGCGCGCGACAACGCGGCGAGAGTCAGCGTCATGCGCCGGGTACCGTGATATTCGCCCGATACCGCGACGTCGCGCTCGATCGCGTCGAGAACCGGATCACCGGTCACGAGCGACGCGGTGTGACCGTCGATGCCGAGACCAAGCTGCACGATGTCGAAGCGCAGCGGCGCCGCAAGGATAGCTTCGAGGATGCCCTGATAACTCCTGGCCGCGGCGGCGAGATCCGCCGCGCCGACCGGCATGTCGAGCAGGTTGTCGCGCGGCAACGGTCCCTCGCGTACGAGCAGCGTCTCGAGTCGCTTGAGGTTGCGCCGTTCATCGTCGGCAGGTACCACCCTTTCGTCGACCTGCGCGACGTGTATGTCGCCCCACCCGAGGACACAGGTGCGCAGCTTTTCGATCATCCGCCACGGCGTGCGGCCACCGGACAGCGCAATGAGCGCGATCTTGCGTTCGTCGAGGGCGGCCTCGCAGGCGTTTGCGATCTCGAGCGCGGCGCGTGCTGCCGCCGCCTCGGCATCGACCTCGACGATCAAGCGCATGGGCCATCGTCCTGTGGCTGATGCCAGCCACCCACGGATTCCGCCAGGCGATCGGCGGACGCGGGACCCCAGCTGCCCGGGTCATACGGCTCGGCCTGCGGTCCAGTTGCGAGCATCCGGTCGACGATCGACCACGCGACTTCGACCGAGTCCTGGCGCGCGAAGAGGGCAGCGTCACCACGCAGTGCATCGCCCAGCAGCCGCTCGTATGGCGTCATCTCGTCGGCCTGCGAGTTGCACGCGAACAGCTCGATCTCGCGCCCGCTCATGGTCTCGCCGGCTGCCTTGATTCGTGCGCCGATCGCGATCGCCACCCTGTCGGGACCCAGCCGGAATCGAAGGTAGTTGCCGCGGAGCGGTAGCGTCTCCTCGAACAATCGCTGCGGCGGTTGCCGGAACGTGGCCATGACCTCGGTAGCGGTGACGGGCATCCGCTTGCCGGTGCGTACCAGGAACGGAACGTCCGCCCATCGCCAGGAATCGATGTCCAGACGCAGCGCGGCGAAGGTCTCCATGTCCGAGTTCGGTTGCACGCCGTCTTCGGCGCGATACCCACGGTACTGGCCGCGGACCACGTCGCGGCGGTCCGCGGGCCGGACCGCGCGCAGCACCTTGGTCTTCTCGTCGCGCAGCGACGCCGGTTCCATGTCGACTGGCGGTTCCATGGCGAGGATGGCGAGGACCTGCAGCAGGTGGTTCTGCACGACGTCGCGGATCGCGCCCAGCTCCTCGTACAGGCGGCCGCGGCCTTCGACGCCGAAGCTCTCCGCCATCGTGATCTGGATGTTGTCGATGTAGTTGCGGTTCCAGACCGGCTCGACGAAGGAGTTCGCAAACCGGAAGTAGAGCAGGTTCTGCACCGGCTCCTTGCCGAGGAAATGATCGATCCGGAAGATCGAATCCTCCGCGAACACCGCCCGCAGCGCGCGGTTCAGCGTCTGCGCACTCGACAGGTCGCGCCCAAGGGGCTTCTCGACCACGACACGTGCACCCGCAGCGCAGCCGGATTCGCCGAGCTTCGCGGCCACCGTCGTGAAGAGGCTCGGCGGAATGGCGAGGTAGAACACGGGGCGTCGAGCGCCGCCGAGTGCCTCGCGCAGCGCCGCGAATGTCCCCGCATCGCGATAGTCGCCATCCACGATCACGAGTTTTTGCTCGAGCCGCTGCACCGCCTCGGGGTCGGTCGCGGCATCGTGCTCAGCCAGGCTGTCACGTATGCGACCAATCACTGCGTCGCGGGTCGCGCCTCGGGCGACGCCGACGACCCTGGGCGGCAGACGTCCGCGGCGCTCCAGGTTCTCGAGGGCGGGGACAATCTTCTTGAACGCGAGGTCCCCGCTGATGCCGAAGATCACCAGCGCATCGGCGTATTCCTGGGGGAGCGTCATGCGCCAGAGTATAGACAGCCGGCAAGGGCACCTGGCCGGATCTCAAGGCCTGGGCGACCTGCCGTCCGAGATGCAGGAAAAGCGGAGCGCACGCCCACTGTTAGCATACGGGCATGATCCCGCTCTGGTTCAAGGTCGCCTATACAGTGTTCGTGGTCATCATTGTCACGATCTGGCTCAGGCACTACGGCTGGCGCAACCTTCTCTGGTTCTCCGACATTGCGCTGATCGGCGCGGTGCCCGCGTTCTGGCTGGAGGATGCCCGTATTGCGAGCGTGCTGGCGGTCGCGGTGCTGCTGCCGGAGATGCTCTGGAACGTCGACCTCGCGGGGCGCCTGCTGCTCGGGCGGCGTATCAGCGGGCTGACCGACTACATGTTCGAGCAGGATCGCCCGCTCGTCCTGCGGCGGCTTTCGCTCTTTCACGTACCGTTGCCGCTCGTTCTGCTGTGGCTGCTCGCAGCCCACGGCTACGCGGAGCGCGTCGCGTTGCCGGGAGCGGTAGTGCTCGCGGCCCTGGTGCTGCCGGTCAGCCGCGCGGTCAGCACACCCGAGAAGAACATCAACTGGAGCTGGGGTCTCGGGCCCGTCGCGAGCCGTCTGCCCGCCGTGGCGTATGTCGCCCTGTTGTTCCTGGGGTTCGTGATCCTCGTCTTCGTGCCGACCCACGCGATCCTCCGCAACACCTTTCCATGACCGGGGCTTGCATTCGCCCGCCAGGTCCCTGCTAAAATTCCGCGAGCATCGAGAACGGGGCACGGGCCCCGGCCAACCTGCCTTCCCGGGCAAGGTGGCGAGCGCCAAGCGGCGCGATGCGGCCGAACGGCAACGAAACGGGTGCAGCGATGAGTTCGACAGCGTTGGATCTGCGTCGCAATTATGCCGGCGCGTTACCGAAGTCTCGCCGCGAGACGGGCGCAAATCTGCCGAGCGGTCAGACGGCCGCGGTGTCCGCGCGGCTGCTCGACTACTGGCGGGTCACGCTTCCGCTGCCGGTCGCCGCGCGCCGGCGCGCGCTGGATGCCGTGTGTGCTGCCGCGCGGCGCGACGCCGCCATGGCGGCAGACATCCTGCCATTCGCACTGGGCGACTGCGACGAGGAAATCGTCTATCGCGCCACGCTCGCGCACGTAGGAGCGTTCCCACGCCAGGCGGGGCTCGCTTCGACGGCCGACGCGATCGAATGGGTGCACCGCCGGCTTGCGCTCAACTGTGCTGCCGTATTCGCGGCGCTGCTGTCGCTCGGCGACGATCACGTCCTCGAGCGCCTGCTGCCGCTGAGATCCACGCTCGACGCGGACGAAGTCGCGGCGATCCGACGGCGGCTGGGCGCCGAATGCCCGGAACCGGCTCGGACATTCCTCCGGGGGTGGATCGATCTGCTGGATCAGTCCTGCGCCCGCAGATGATCCGCGGGAAACGTCTCCATTTCACGGAGGCCTGGGTCTCGAGAAAACAGCGGCCGATTGCGTTCATGGGTTGCCTGCGACAGAGGCCGTCGGTTGCAAACGTCCGAGCCAGGCCTCTACGTTGCGCGCCTTGCGATTATCGAGCCACTCGAACACCAGGGTGTGCCATGCGACGCGCTGCACATAGGCACGCGTCTCGTTGAACGGAATGTTCTCTACCCAGACGTCGTTGTCCATTGCCGTCGCGGGCAGCCAGCGCTCCACGGCGCCCGGGCCCGCGTTGTAGGCCGCGGTCGCGAGGAGTGGCTGACCGTCGAATCGGTCGAGCAGGCTCTTCAACTCTGCGGCGCCTACGGCCACGTTGATCGATGGCTGGAACAGGTCGGCGCGAGCAGGCTCCTTGAGACCCCAGCGCCGCGCCGCCCGCCGCGCGGTCGCTGGTAGCAGCTGCATCAGGCCCAGCGCTCCTGCGCTGGAGTCTGCGTCCGCGCGATACAGGCTTTCCTGACGCATCACCGCGTAGATAAGCTCGCCGGGGAGGTCCGTGAGCCGGGCCGCCGCACGCACCTCCTTGTCGTACGGCCGCGGATAAAGCAGCGGATAGTCGTTGAAAAGCGTCTGCTGCGCGGCCGCGGCGATCGACTGGTGGTGCCAACCCCAGCGATCGGCGAGACCGATCGCCTGGATCCGCTCCTCCCGCGCAAGGAGCTCATACGCGATCCGCCATTCGGTCGCAGCCTCGGACGGGAGATCGCAGAGCAGCAGCTCGCGGGCTCGCACCAGGCCTGGCTCGCGCGCCAGCTCGTCGATCGCATGCTGGTCGAGCCTGATCTCCTGCAGCGTGGGGGTGAAGCGCTGTCCGGTTCGCGCGGCCGACAGCACGGCGTACCAGTTGTCGGTAGGCACGACGGCCGCGTATCCAGCGCGCGCCACGTCGCTGTCGCCGACGGCCTCGCGGGCGCGAGCGGCCCAGTAGCGCCAGCGGTTCTGGCTCCGGAGCGACTCGGGCATCGCCTCGATCGCCTGCGTCGCGCGACCCCAGTCGCCGGCCCAGAGCGCCGCCCGCGCGTGCCACTCGTGCGCCACGTCGTCGAAGTCAACTGCGTCGACGCGGGAAAAGAATTCGAGTGCGCCCGGCGTGCGGCTCCACGCCAGCCCCAGGGCCGTCACGAGCGCATACGGGCTTGCGGCGCGCTCGTCCAGGTTGCGCACATCGACCAGCGCCGAATACCGGGCGGCGGCGCCCTCGGGATCGCTGCGCGCCAGGCGTGTCCACCCGGCGACCAGCGCCGCCGGCTCGACTTCGCGTTCCGGGTGAGCCATCAGCTCATCGACCGACCACTGTGGACGCTCGATCAACCCCGCCCACTGCAGCAGCGGGGCCGCGGTACGCACGGGCAGCGATTTCGCGAGATAGCGCGCGAGCTGTGGCTCGCCCTCCGCGAGCGCCATGCGTGCTCGTCGCTCCACCAGTTCCGCCGTCAGACGCTTGCGCGATCTCAGCCAGTCGAATACGGGTTCACAGGCATCGGGAAGGCTGCGCGGCGTCAACCACTGCTCGACGACCGCCTCCTCGAGACCCTCGTCGCGATCGAGCGCGGCCCGGGCAGCGAGGGCCTGGCAGCGAAGCGTGACGTCGGTGTCCGCGTCATCGTGATAATGCTCGAGGTAGGTCTCCCACTGCCGGCGCGCACCGAGATCCGCGAGCCATGCGCCTCGCAGGCTGCGCGTGTATGGCGCCGCGCCGTGCTCGTCCAGGTAGCCGGCGATCGCTGCGTCTGCGCCGAGATTCTTCGCGAGTCTCGCGACCTGGAGGTAGGGGTAGAGGGGATAGGCGCGGAGCGCGTCATCGTCGGTCGCCGTCGGAGCAGGACTGCCCGCCTGCGCCGCCGCATAGGCCACCCGGAATCGGGTGCGAACGGCCGCGTACTCGTCGGCGTTCGCGCTCGAGGGCGCCGCGAGCGCGAGGACCATCAGTGTGCAGATCCATCTGGACATTGGCCCGAGTGTACCTGCGCTGCGGGCAGTGACTTCCAGGATGCTGTCTCCGGGCAGCTCATCGCCGGTCGCGGTTGCCGTGATGCGAGGGGTATGTGTGCTAGCTGGGCCTGGCCGCGAGCGTTCCGCTGAGCCCGCGCATTAGCGTGCCGCGATGAGCTCGATTTCGACGAGCGCACCCCTGAGCGGCAGACCGGCGACCTGCACGGTGGTGCGGGCCGGCAGGTTCTTCTGGGTGGCCGTGCCGAAGTGCTTGCCATAAGCGGCCATCAGCCCGTCGAAGTCCATGACGCCACCCTTGCGGGGATCGCCGACCATGAAGACGTTCATCTTGACCACGTTGGCCATCGTCATGCCAAGGGCCTGCAGCTCGCGCTCGAGCTTGGTCAGCACGCTGGCCGCCTGCGTGGCGGTGTCGCCGTAACGCTCGGTGGTGCCGGGCGCAGCGTCCGGATCGGCGACATCCGGCACCGTGCCGCTCAGGAATACCAGTGTGCGGCCGCCGGGAACCTCCACGCTGCTCGAGATCGGAAAATCGGCCAGGGCCCGTCGCTTGATCTCATCGGCAGGGACCGGTTCGGGTGCCATCACACCCAGCAGGGCGACCAGGGCGATGCTGCACCTAATCATGCGGGTCTCCAGGCGGCGCCGGACTAGTTGGTAACGGAACTTCCCGGATCGCCAAGCATCGGAACTCTATGCCGCATTTCCGGTGCCGGGAAGAATGCTCTTAGACTGATGCCCATGCCTGCCCGATCCGAAGCTCCGAAGAAGCGCAGCTCCGGCCCGATTCCGATCACCCGGGAGCGAGCGCTCATGGATCTCGCCCGCTCGAATGCGGAGCGCGACCACGACAAGCCGCGACGACCCGTGTGGGTGACGGTGACGGGTGTGCTCCTCGCGATCTCGGTCGTAGCGATCGCGGGGCGCGGCTTCGACGCGTTTCTTGGTGCATTCCAGCGGTTGCTCGAGCGCATCGCGCAGGAAGAGGCGGAAGCGGAAATCCGCAAGCCGCAACCGATCTTCGTGGTACCGGAGGAGCAGCCCGCCGCCCCGCCCGGCAGCGACGAAACGCCGCCCGACGAATGATCGGTCAGGTCCGCACGGGCCCCGGCGAGCCGTCTTCGATCGTGAACGACGCAAAAACATGCGAGCGCGACTCCGGTTCGAACACCGTGTCCATCGCCACCATGTCGATCTGCGCCCGCTCGCGGTGCAGGTCGAGACGCAGATAGCCGCGGTACTCGCTGGTCCCGGCCAGCAGGCTGGGGTTCTCCTTGAGGCGATCCTCGATCATCTTCGCGGGCAGCCCCTGCGAGCTGACCGAAGTCGTGACGAATTCCGCGGCAACGACCGGCGACGCCGGATCGGCTGCGTCGCGATTCAGTCGCGCGGCCAGGAAGGAATGGATGTCGCCCGAGAGGCAGACGGGGTTGCGCACGCGCGTCGCCTGTAGAGTCGCAAACAGACGCGCGCGCGCCGCCGGGTAGCCGCTCCAGCCATCGGTCCAGTAGGTCTCGCCCGGCCCGGATTGCTCGTCGATGTTGGCCATGACCGTGCCCTGTGCGAGCAGGTTCCAGCGAGCCTTGCTCTCGGCGAGACGCGCCGCGAGCCAGGCTTCCTGTCGCGCGCCAAGCTTCGAGCGTTCCGGTGCGGTCCGCTCGGCGCAGTCGCTGACGCGGTTCGAGCCGCGACGGCCGGGCTTCGGACAGGCCTGCGGGCTGCGGTACTGCCGGTCGTCGAGCATCAGGACGTTCGCGAGACTGCTGAAGACGCGCTGCGTATGTAAGCGCAGATGCGGTCCGTAGGGCAGGGCGCGCCGCGGCAGCGGCTGGTGCTCGTAGTACGCGCGGTAGGCGGCGGCTCGGCGCGCGAGGAACCACTCGGGCTCATCGTCCTCCTCCGAGACGTCGGCTGCGTAGTCGTTCTCAACCTCGTGATCGTCCCAGGTCAGGAGCCACGGGCACGCCGCGTGCGCTGCCTGCAGCAACGGATCACCCTTGTAGAGGGCGTAGCGTGCCCGATAGTCATCGAGCGAATGGCACTCGGGCGCCCCGTGGTGGCGGATGCGACGCTCACCCCAGGACAACTCATAGATGTAGTCGCCCAGGTGCACGATCAGGTCAGGCTCGTCGGCGACCATCGCCTGGTATGCCGTGTAGTAGCCGTGCTCGTACTGCTGGCACGAAGCGACGGCGAGCCTGAGCCGCTCGGGCGCAGCATCACCCGCCGCCGCCGTCGCCGTGCGTCCCACGGGGCTGCGCGCACCACCGGCAATGAAGCGGTACCAGTACGGGCGCCCCGCCTCGAGCCCGCCGGGCTCAACGTGGACGCTGTGAGCCCAGTCGGGCGTAGCGTATTCGACACCCGAGCGGACGATGCTGCGAAACTGCGCGTCGGACGCGATCTCCCATTCGACGGGGACGACCTTGGGCGCCATCCCGCCGTCTGGCGCCAGTGGTGTCGGGGCGAGCCGCGTCCAGAGCACGACGTCGTCCGGCGTCGGGTAGCCGGACGCCACACCTAGCGTAAAGGGGTCGTCGGCGAAGCGGATCGTGCGTGCCGCGCGCAGCGAGCCTGCTGGTAGCAGCGAGGCGCCGCCAAACGCGATGAGCTGCTGCAACAGCTGCCGCCGTCTGTGGTTGGGGGCACCCAGTTTGCTCACGCAGGCGTCGTCCCACCTTCGGCCATATTCCCGAGTCTACAGGCCGATTGCTGCAACGAGTCGTCGCGAGGTCGCCGCTACGCGTCGCAGGGGGTCTCGAGCCCAAATTCCTGACGCGTTGGTAGACTTGGCCACACTGCGGGCAAGCGCCAGGCCGCCGGGGGTCGGATCATGAGGCATGAATCAATTCTGGACACTGTTGGCCGCACGCCCGCGGTGCGGATCCGACGACTCGCGCCGACGGGCGCAAAGCTCTTCGTCAAGCTCGAAGCCTTCAACCCGATGGGCTCGGTCAAGGACCGGCTCGCGCTCGGAATCATCGAGGATGCGGAGCAAAGCGGCGCGCTGCGTCTCGGCCAGACTGTGATCGAGGCGACCAGCGGTAACACCGGCATCGGTCTCGCGATGGTCTGCGCGGCCAAAGGTTACCCCCTGGTCGTAACCATGGCGGAGAACTTCAGCATCGAGCGCCGCAAGCTCATGCGGTTTCTCGGCGCGCGGGTCGTGCTGACACCGGCGGCGCTGAAGGGCAGCGGTATGCTGGCCAAGGCATGCGAGCTCGCCGAGACGCACGGCTGGTTTCTCTGCCGCCAGTTCGAGAACGAAGCTAACGCCCTCGTGCATTCGCGGACAACGGCACGCGAGATCCTCGCGGACTTCGCCGGCGAGCGCCTGGATGCATTCGTCACCGGATGCGGCACCGGCGGCACGCTGAAGGGCGTCGCCCGCGTGTTGCGTGAGGAGCGTCCAGCCACGCGTATCGTCGTCTGTGAGCCGGACAATTCTCCCGTGCTCGGCAGCGGGATCGCACAGACGCGGCTCGCAGATGGCACGCCGGCGGCGAGTCATCCGTTGTTCCGCCCGCATCTCATGCAGGGCTGGTCGCCGGATTTCATCCCGAAGCTGACCGAGGACGCTATCGCGCTCGGCCTGGTAGACGAAGTGCGGCCGGTGCGCGGTGCCGATGCGCTGCGCCTCGCACGCGCGCTTGCGACGGAAGAGGGCATCCTGGCCGGCATCTCGGGCGGCGCAACACTCGCCGGTGCCATCGAAGTGGCCCGCGACCTCCCGCCCGACGCCGTCGTTCTCTGCATGCTTCCCGATACCGGCGAGCGCTATCTGTCGACGCCGCTGTTCGCGGACATCACTGCCGAGATGACGGACGAGGAGCTTGCGCTTTCGCGATCGACACCCGGACAGCGCTTCGATACCCCGCCGCCGGTCACCGCGGCACAACCCGCAGCCGCCGTCGCGGCCACACCCGAGGCGGAGAGCTTCGTACGCGAAGCGATCGCCGATCCGTCGAGCCCCGTTGTGATGTTCGCGCTCGAATGGTGCGAGTTCTGTTGGTCGGTGCGGCGGATGCTGGCGCATTTCGGTGTCGCGTGCCGCTCGATCGACCTCGACGCCGTCGAATTCCAGGCCGGCGATCGCGGCGGCGCGATCCGCGCCGCGCTCACCGCGCTCACGGGCGCGAATACTTTGCCGCAGGTGTTTATCGGCGGCGAACTGGTCGGCGGCTCCACCGACCTGATCGAGGCCTGGCGCACAGGACGGGCGCAGACGCTTCTCGAGCGGCATGGCGTCGCCTTCAACCGCGATGCGGCCGACGACCCGCGGAGTTTTCTGCCCGGGTGGCTGCAGCCGCGCACTGCCGCGTAGCAGTCGCGCGCCGGGTTAGCTGCCGATGCGGATGATCTCGGATTCGCCGTCGCCGAACGGCACGACGTCGCCCACCTGGCCGCCGAGCAGCGACTGCGCGAGCGGCGAGACGTATGAGATCCGTCCCTCGGCGGGTGAGGCTTCGTCTTCGCCCACGATTCTGAAGATGCGTGGCTCGCCCCGGGCAGGTGCGAGCGTGACCGTGGAGCCGAATCGAACCTTGTCCGAGTCCGCCGGTACTGGCACCAGCTCGGCGCTGCTCCTGCGCTCGCTCCAGTAACGCAGATCGCGGCGGTGGCGGGCGATCTCGGCGCGATCCGCGGAACCGCGGGCCGCGGCAAGACCACCGCGCGATCGCCGCAGCTCCTCGTCGATCTGCGCGAGACCGGTTGGGGTGACGAGGTTGCGATGCGGGCTGACGACGCGATCGGGAATGTCGTCGGCGCCCTGGTCCTCGTCCTGGTCCTTGACGAACGCCCGGCTCACCGCTCGTTCTCCAGTCGCCGGAACTTCGGTCGATGGATACCACGACTCAGCAGGCCGAGCACGCACATCGACCGCTTGCAGCCTACGATGTCCTCGGGCATGCGTGCGATCGTGGGCGGCGCGGTCGCCGATTTTTTCGCGAGAGTCGCCATCAAACTGACCCTGAAAGTAAGTATCCCCCTGCTCGCCATTGCCGTCGAGCGCGGCTGCTTGCTGCATAATCCGGCCCAGCCACGTCCGGCAACAATTAACCAGAAGCAAGGCCAGAACGATGTTTGGAGAGCGCGGACCAGGCATTGCGGTCGTCATTTTCGGGCTGACCGTCGCCGCGAGCCTGTACGGGCTTTACCGGTCGCCGCAGTTCATCGAGCGCTGCCTCTTCCGGCCGTACCGCTTCCTGCGCGAGCGACGCTACGAGACGATAGTAACGAGCGGCATCGTGCACGCGGACTTCGCGCACCTGCTCTTCAACATGGTGACATTCTACTTCTTCGGGTTTCCGCTCGAATCGAGGATCGGTCCGGCGCGGTTCGCGCTCCTGTATCTGCTGGGGCTGCTCGCCAGCCACGTCGGTACGTATTTCAAGCATCGTAACGACCCGGAGTACGCGTCGCTCGGCGCCTCGGGCGCGATATCGGCTGTCCTGTTCGCCGCGATCGTGTATTTCCCGCAGATGCAGCTCTTCATCATTCCGATCCCGGTGCCGATCCCGGCACCGCTCTTCGCCGTCGGCTATGTGGCGTATTCGTGGTGGTCGGCCCGCAACGCGCGCGGCCGGATCAACCACGACGCGCATCTCGGCGGCGCGCTCTTCGGCATCGTCTTTGTCATGATCACCGATTCCCAGGCGTGGTCTGGAATGCTGAAGACCCTGTTCGGCTGACGAGGAGCCAATTGCGGGCCTCGATCCGGCTCAAGCGCGGCATGTTGTAAGACAGTGCGATGCACGCTGTGGGAAAGTGCGAACCGCGCCGCGTTTTTGCCCTGAATTCGATCCCGGTCGCCGGACCGCGCGCGTACACTCCGAGCAGAACTTTGTGGCTCGAGGAACTCGCGATGATCTTCTTTCGGCGATTTATCGCTTCGATACTCTGCGTGACGGTGCTCAACCTCAGCTCCCCGCTGGTCGCCCAGGCTGGTGTGATCGGGACGCTGCAGGCGGTCGAGTCGCAGCACCGCACCGCGGATCTCGCTACCGTAAACTCCGCTCTCGCGCGCGATCAGGTGCGGGCACAACTCGGCGCGATGGGTGTCGATGCGACGCAGGTCGACTCGCGCGTCGCAGCGATGACCGACGCGGAGCTGCGCAGCCTTGCCGGTGAGATCGAGAACCTGCCCGCCGGCGCCGATGCGCTGGCCGTGATCGGCATCGTGTTCCTGGTGCTGCTGATCCTCGAAGCGGTTGGCGTCCTCGACATCTTCAAGTCGTTCCCCTAGGCCTGCGGCGCGCCCGCACCCGGGACCGGGGTCGGTGAAGTTCGCGGCGCAGGCCGCGTGCGCGATCGGCTGGCTGTGGCTGGCCGGCTGCACGGCCTCCGGACCCCGGCAGGAAGCATTCGGCGAGACCGGTCCCGGGCAGGTCGAGCTCGAGGCGACGCCGTTCTTTCCGCAGAGCGAATACCAGTGCGGGCCTGCGGCACTCGCCACCGTGCTCGCCGCCGGCGCCGTCGACGTGACACCGGATGAGCTCGTGCCAGAGGTCTACCTGCCCGCGAGACGCGGCAGCCTTCAGGTCGAGCTTGTTGCCGCTACGCGCGCGCGGGGGCGGCTGCCCTATGTGCTCGCGCCTCGGGATGACGTGCTTTTCGACGAGCTGGCGGCCGGGCGCCCGGTGCTCGTGTTGCAGAAGCTGGGCGCCGGGCCATGGCCCGGCTGGCACTATGCCGTGCTCGTTGGCTACGACCGCGAGCGCCAGTCGGTGCTGCTGCGCTCGGGGACGACCCGTCGACTCGAGATGTCCGTCCGACGTTTCCTATGGAGCTGGCAACGCGGCGGGCGCTGGGCGATGCTGGCGCTCGAACCAGGTGAGTTGCCGGCGGGTGCCGAGATGGACCGCTATGTCGATGCAGCGGCCGGGCTCGAGGCGGTGGGCAGACTGGACGAGGCGACGCGCGCCTACCGGTCGGCGTCGCTGCGCTGGCCTGACGCCGCGTTGCCGTGGCTCGGACTCGCGAACGTTGCGTACGCGCGCGAAGATCTCCCTGCGGCGCAATCGCTTTACGAGGAAGCGCTGGCGCGCGAACCCGCGGACGTCGCCGCGCGCAACAACCATGCCGAAGTCCTGCTGCAACTGGGTTGTCGTTCGGCCGCGGCGCTCGAGATCGCGGTGGCGAAGGAGCACGCGCGTGGCGGCGCGCTCGAAGCAGCGGTGACGGAAACGGCGGCACGGATTGCAGAAGCAACTGCACCCGACGCAGCCGCCTGCCCGACCCCCGCGCGGGACGCCAACGTGGTTGATGGCGGCGTGCGCCCGGAGTAGCTTCGTTTGAGCATGATCCACGGAACGGCCACCTGCACGCGATGAGCCTGCGCGACGAAGTCGAGAAACTGCTGCCGGAGTGGCGTCACTGGTACGGCAACCTGTTCGACGCCGCGCTCGATCTGGGCGTGATTCGCGCGACCGTCTGCGATCCCTCGACACTTCTGCTGTCGAACCGGCATCGTGCGGTGCGTGCCGAGGCGGAGCAGTCGCATCGCGAGCGCTGGAGTGCCGCGGACAACCCGCCCGAAGACTAGCGAGGGCGGCGAGCGACCACTATCCGGGCGGCGGTAACTCGTCGTACCTCGGGAGCTCGCCCGTGATCTCGTACCACTCGGCCTTCGAACCCACGAAGATGTGTCCTGACGGACGGATGCCCGGATCGACGTCCAGCGATCCTGCGGGCACGAGGACGAATCCGCGGGCCGCGGACACTCGCGGCAAGCCGCTACCGCAGCGGCGGCAGAATGCCGTGCCGAAGCGAAGCGCTTCGGGCAGCGTGAAGTCGACGACCTGCGTTTCGCCTCGCGTCCACCGAAACGCATCCAGGGGGTAGAACACGTTACTGGCGTGCGCGGCGCTCCGCCCCAGGCGACAGCGGGAGCAATGGCAGTTCCACATGTGGAGCGGGGTGCCGCGGATCTCGTATGCGACGTCGCCGCACAAACAGCCGCCCTCGACCACCCCAGCGCGCGGCGTGACCCGCGGCCGGTCGATCGCGGGTGCATCGAAGCCCGGCGGGTATTCCTCGGAGCGCGGCAGCTCGTCGGTGATCTCGTGCCACGGTGCGCGCGAACCCGCAAAAATGTGTAGTTGTGGCGTCACTCCGAGGTCGCCCTGGAGATTGGCGGCGGGGATGATGATCTGGCCGATCGCCGGCAGCAGATGCGGTGCGACCGAACCGCACACCCGACAGAAGGCGCGCGAGGCATTCTCCGAGGATGCGTAGACGCCGACGTTGGCCTCGCCAGAAATCCAGCGGAACTTGGCCGGAGGCACGGCGATGAACGTCGCGAACGCCGCGCCGTGGTGCTTGCGGCACATGGAGCAGTGGCAGTTCACCATAAACTGAAACGGCGGATCCGCCTCGAAACGGAGCGCACCGCAGAGACAACGACCTTCAGGCATCCGGGATTCCTCCTGCGCGGGCGCGCTCATTATGCGTCGGCGTGCAGCGAGCGCGTACCGCCCGTCGCCTCAAGCTCGGTACGGAAAGTGTCCTCGGGAAACCATGCATAGCCCGCGCCCATGCATGCTGCATGGATCGACGTTGCCTTGTGGGATACCGTCCAGCGAGATCAACCGCGCC
>DATJKD010000098.1:0-2631 GCA_035491795.1 Steroidobacteraceae bacterium
ATCATCGCTACGGAACCGGCGATTTCGCCCCGGGCCATCGCCAGCGGTTTGCCCTGCTCCTGCGTCAGGAGCCGGGCGAACTCGTCGGCACGCGCACTCAAGGCATCCGCCAGCCGCAGGATCAGGCGGCGACGGTCCTCCAGTGGAGTCGCCGACCACGCGGGAAAGGCCGCCTTGGCTGCGGCGACAGCCTGGTTGAGCTGCGCCAGGTCGGCACGCGGGCACTTGGCCAGCACGCGCTCCGTCGCGGGATTGATGACGTCGAAAGTCGAGGCACCCTCGACCAACCGGCCACCGATCACGAGGCGAAAATCGGTAAACGGTTCCGGCTGCAGCTGCGCGTTCATGGTCAATCTCCAGTAATAATTCGCCCGGTGGGCGTCGCGCCCGACGCCGCCAGGATCGGCCCGGCGCGGGCTATTTAGCCTATTACAGGGACGGGCGGGGCGCTACTTATTGGCAGTTTTATCCCGGGCCAGCAGGAGGTGCGGACACGGGCCTTCGCCCAGCATCGCCGCCAGCGCAGCGCAGGCATTCAGCGATGCCAGCTCACCCTGCGGCGTCGGTACGCGCTCGGTCGCGTCCCTGAGCAGTGTCCGTACCTGGCCGCTCGTCAGGCGCGGCTGCCGTGACAAGAGCAGCGCCACGACGCCCGAGACCTGCGCCGTCGCGAGCGAGCTGCCGGACGCGAAACCGTAGCCGCCGGCGGGGGTGAGCGTGAAAATATCGTCGCCTGGCGCCTGAATATCCGCTGACGGAGGCGACCCGGGCCGCGAGATGTCTACTGCGATGACGCCGGGAGCGTGGGCAGGGAAGCCCGGCGCGTCGGACTGCGCGGAACCCGACGGCGGTACGGCCCCGACCACGATGACTCCAGTGCGATCCGCCACGGATACGAGCTCCTCGAGCAGCGGATCGGAAGGCCCGGCGAGGCTCAGGTTGATGACCTGAGCACCTGCATCGATCGCGGCGGCGAGGCCCTGCGCAAGAGTAAAGGAGTTGCACACCGCCGCGTCCGAGGCGGGGTCGAGCTGCCAGCACGACTTCAGGGCGATCAGCGCCACTTCAGGCGCAACGCCGACGATGCCTTCGCTGTTGCCCGCGAGCGCCGCAATGAGGCCGGCGACGCTGGTGCCATGCCGGTCGCGCTCGAAACGCTTCTCGTCGGCATCGATGAAGTTGCGGGACTCGCTGATCCGCCCGGCGAGGTCGGGGTGATGCGTGTCGACGCCGGTGTCGATTACGGCGACCCTGACTCCGCGGCCACGCGACCAGCGATGCGCAGCCGGGATCGCCATCTGCTGCAGGCTCCGTTGCAGGTCCAGGTACGGGTCGTTATAGGCGGCGGTCGAGCTCGCCGTCGCGAACGTGTGGAGCGGTTGAGCGACACGAACTGAGGGTTCGCGCCTGAGCTGCGCCAGCACGGCATCGCGATCCGCGCCACCTGGCAGCTCGAACACGATGCAGTGCACGTGCAGCGCGGGAATCGGCCAGGACCGGACCTCGCGCAGTTGATAGGTGCTCGACAGGGATTGAACGGTCGCCCGCGCCTGCGAGCTCACCTGGTAGCGCACGGCAGTGTCGTAACCACGCGTCGTCGAGCCCGCACGCGTCGGCATCGCGGTTGGCTCGTTTTCGACCGTCACCAGGATGTACTGGTCCGGATTCGCGCGCATGGCAAGCGTCGCGAGGTCCGCTTCCGCGGATGTGCCTGCGACGAGGCTGCTGCAACCAGCGTGCAGCAGCGCGACGCCGACGAGACACACGCTCCGCAGGATGAAGGACGTCCTCATCGCGCGAGCTCGGCGTAGCGTACGGAGTCCTCGGCGCGAAGATCCGCGATCAGCAGCGCAGAGTCCAGGATGGCGGACGGCTCGGCGGGCGCGAGGACATAGACCCCCGAAAGGGACGGGCCGCCGACGATGACGAGGCGACGGCGCACGAGCAGGTCCTGCTGGTCGGCGACGGTCGCCTGTCCGGCGAACACGACCCGGAAGCGAGGCAAAGCAGGATCGGGCGTGGTTGAGGTAGTGACCGTGCGATAGACCCAGGGAGCCGTCGCATCGCGTGCGCCGACCTGCACCGTCAGCCAGCCGAGCGCGATCGCCTGCACGACCACGGCCGCGGCCAGCCACCGCGACAGCGTTGACATGTGACCACGCCGCGGGCGCCATCGGTGATCGGAGATGGAGGCGGGGCGCGGAGCCGGCTCGGGAGTGCTGGCTGCCGGGACTTCGCGCTCGAGCTCCTCGATACGTGACCAGAGTTTCTCGAACGACGCAGCGGGTGAGTACGCGATCCGGTCTTCCGCCGCCATGCGCCTGTGCAGATCCTGCTCGACGGCGAGGTCGGCGCGACACTCCTCGCATTCGGCAAGGTGTTGCTCAACCCGCGCTCGGTCGACCTGGTCCAGCGTGCTGTTGACGAGCCACGGCAGCAGATCCTGGCACTCAAGGTGCGCATCCGCGTGAACCTGTCCCAGCCCGGTGAAGTCGTGCGTCATCGGTCGAGCCGCCTCAACAGCATCTTCATCTTGAGCCGCGCCTTGTGCATACGCGTCTTAACGGTGTTGACCGGGCAGTCCATGATCTGCGCGATCTCCTCGCACGAGTGACCCAGGTAATACGAGAG